>JASHWY010000067.1 GCA_030043835.1 Thermoplasmata archaeon | reverse complement strand
TGCGATCGCCCTCGCATCCGGAACCCACGCCCCGTCGTCCTTGCCGGAACACGGTCCTTTCGCGAGGCACGCAGGGCCTCCGCCGGCCGGCCGGGCGCTCCCTACCGTCCTAAAACGCCGACGTTCTTCAGCAGCAGACGGTACTCCTTCTCCGCGATCCACTCGACTCGGAGGTACTCGCGTAGGTACGATTCCGGAGCGTGCTGCTCGCGGGCCCGCTCGATGGCGAACCGGTACGCCTCGATCTCGGAAGGTCGATCGGCGTAACGGTACCCCTCCTTCCATAGGTCCGTCCCGTCCGCCCGCTGCCGGACATGGTAGAGCTCATGCAGAATGTCGAGGTAGAGGGTGAGAAGCGGGCTTCGCCGTAGGTGGGCTCCGCCCACAACGATGCAGTCGTCTGGCGACGTGAACGGAGTGAATCCCGCCCGACGCAGGAGCTCGGGTACCTCGTGCGGGGCGACGTACATCCAACCCGGCCCGGGAGTGATCTCAACGAACGTGTTCCGGGCGAGCGACCGCCGTTGGGAGGGCGTTCCCGGAAGTCTTTGGAACGCGGGCAGCGCGTCAAGTCCGGGGAATACCTCGAGCAGACGGTGCCGTCCGGCGCGGAGTCCCCGCTCGGCCCGAAAACCGGGAGGCGCGCGAACCGTCCGCCTCCTCCTCGTCGTAGCCAACGACCGCTCGTTCCTCCTACGGTTCCAGCGGCTGGCGAAGAGGGTTATGACCCTTCTCTGCCCGAGGGCGTGCGGGACCGGCGGGGACGTCCTGGGGAGCGGGCTCGCCCCTCGCCGGCCAACAGGCCGAATTCATGGACGTCGACGTACCGCCTACCGTCTCGGGCCGCCTCCCGTCGGACTCCTTCCGGCCGGAACCCGAGCCGACGGAGGACGCGGACCGACGGGGGGTTGCCGTTCACGACGTCGGCGTCGACCCGATGCAGTCGAAGGGTTCCGAACGCCCATCGAAGAACGAGGGCACAAGCCTCCGAGGCGTACCCCCTTCCCCACTCGGCACGACGGAGAGCGTACCCGATCTCGGCCCGCCCTTCGTCGTGATCGATGGAGAAGAGGGCAACCTGCCCCAGGAATCGGTGGTCCTCACGCGCCCGGATGGCGAAGCGCACCGCCGTGCCCTTTCGCGCAGCCCGTTGTGCGAGCGCCGCGAACTCGGGACCGGTCTCTCGACGTCGAGCCGGGGGAAGATACCGGTTCACGCGACGATCGTGGAAGAGCCGTTCGAGGTCCTCGGCGTCGGCCCAACGAACCGGTCGGAGGAGGAGCCGAGCCGAAGTGAGGACCGCGGACAGAGAGGGTCCCGGCCGGACGGGCCGCATGGAACGCCGATGCGAGCAGAAGGAGATGAGCTCACACCCCTTGTACGAGGACGTACGAACGCCATCCGATAGGTGCACGGCCGGAGGCTGAGCGAGACACCCGATCCACCGAGGACCAAGGAAGGGACCGGCTAGTGCGCCCCTCGCGACCGGGCGATCTCGAGCCGGTACGCCCGAGCGATGTTGTCCGGGAACATGAACGAGAACTGCCAATCCGCGTAGGCGGAAGGGATCGGGATCCGACGCACTTGGGAGAGCTTCACGCCGCGTTGTAGGGCGACCGCCGCGAGCCGGGTGAGCTCTTCGAGGTACCGCCTCACGGTCCGCAACGTCGCTCCCGGCCCCATCGTTCCGTGACCCGGGAGGACCGCTTCGGGCCGGAGCTGTTCCATTCGCGCCAGGATCGAGCTCCAGGGGGCCGGATAACCGTCCGTGACCGACGGGTGGAAACCGACCATCGCGAGGTCTCCCGCGAAGATGAGACGCTCCTCCGGAAGATGAGCGAACACGTCGCTCGGCGAGTGCCCTCCCCCGAACGTCATGAGCTCGACCGTCCGTCGACTCCCGGCGATGCGGAGGGTCTCCTCAAAGGTCACGTCGGGGGGAACGATCCGCATCGCGCGGGGGGCTCGGAGCACTCCCGTAAACCACGCCCTCAGTCGGAGCCGTTCGGCCACCGGCACCGTGGAATCGCGTCGGCCCAGCGCCTTGAGTTCGTGCGGGAACTCCCGACGGCATGCTTCAAACTGCCGTCGACTCTTCGTCCGGATCAGGCTGCGGACCCTCCGCGTCGAGACGATGTGGGCCGGCAGGAGAGACGCGTTGCCCCAGACGTGGTCGCCGTGCCAGTGGCTGTTGACGACCCAATCGGGGGACCGGCCTGTCAGCCGACGGGCGGCGCGGGCGAGCGCCTCGCCCGCGGTCGGGGTCAGCATCGAGTCGAACACGAGCGTCTGCTGGCCGAGGTCGACGATGCCGGAGTTGCAGAGCGCAGCACCGGCGGGCTTTGCGATGGCGACGTGGACTCCCGGGGCGATCCGTTCGATGGCGAAGTGGCGGGTCGAAATCCCGTCGCTCACGTCGCTCGCCTCGTTTGCCGGTCCTCGGACTTGAAGGTGCGCACGCGATTTCGTCCCGCGATGCCGCTCAGTCCCGGCAGTCGTCCGAGAGGCAAGGGTTGGGTCCCCGGTCGTATAACTCCGTCATCGCTAGGCCTCCGGTCCCGGCGCAGTCTACAATTACTAGTGTCGGTCTTGAAGCTGTCGCGGATAGCGATGCTCGTTAGCCGATGGCGCGGCAATCGTCGCGGCGGGGTCCTCCTCGACCTCATCCTCGGTCTCTCGATCGTTCTGTTGGGGGCGTTCGCACTCGAGTCGTTGGGGATCGGGTTCCACGAGATCCTGCACGGCGCGGAACGGTTCTTCGGGATGTAGCCCCGCGCGTCCGGCTGAGCGGACGGCGCCGGCGAGTCGGCTAGAGGTCCTTGAGGATCCGCTCGATCTCGCGAGAGGCGGCCTCGAGTTCCTTCGCGACCCGATCCCCGACCTTCTTTACCGTACGCGAGGGGTTCTTGGCGGCCGACTCAGCCTTACCGAGAAGACGTCTCGATAGTTTCGCGGACGCCTCCGCGAGGTCTTTCGCGGCCCTCTTCGTCTCTCGAAGCGCGTCGTCCAACGAATTCGCGGGCATCCGTGACCTCGCGGAGCCAAGAACCCCGGCTCTAT
>JASHWY010000066.1 GCA_030043835.1 Thermoplasmata archaeon | reverse complement strand
CCAGCAGCCGGAGGAGATCGCCCACATTGACCTCGTGAGCTCGCTCGTCGCGGCGCGCTTAACCGGCCTTCGCCACATCGACGAGCGCACGAGCTTTGTCTACCGCGAGGTGACGAGCGAGCGCGTCCACGTCGTGCTCGCGTTCGACCGGTCCGGCAGCATGGAGGAGTTGGGAAAGCTCGAGGCGGCGAAGAAGGCGCTGCTCGCGCTCTACATCGCGATCCGTCGGCGGCACCCGGACGCCACCGTCGACGTGCTCGCGTTCGACAACGAGGTCCGGGTGATGGACCTAGTCGAGCTCTGGGAGTGCTCGGCCGGGTCGTTCACGAACACCGCCGAAGCGCTCCGGGCGGCGCACCTCCTTCTGAGGGCGTCGCGGGCGACCCGGCGCGAGCTCTACCTCATCACCGACGGACTTCCCGAGGCCTACACCGGGGACGACGGCCGGGTTCGCTCCGGTTCGCTCGACGCCGCGATGGAGCACGCGCTCGAGAGGGCCCGGGAACTCTCCACGATCGCCTCCCTGAGGTTCACGATGATCCTCCTCAAGTCGGAGCACCCCGAGTACGAGGCGGCGGCCCGCGCGATCGCCCGGACGGTCGGAGGGGACCTCGTGGTGACCGATCCTGGGCACTTGGGGGTCGAGCTGCTCGTCCGTTGGGCCCACGGGACCGAGACCGAGCGGCGAATCGCCCCCGCGGCCCCGCCAACGCCCGTGGTCCGACCGCCGTCCGGACGGGGCCCGGGGCGGCGGAAGCGCCCCGACCGACGGATGGGCGGGTAGGCCCGCGTTGCCGATAGCCGCCTAGCTTTATCTTCCGACGGCCGGTTCGGCCGGCCGAGGCGGCGACCATGGTCGAAGGCCGAGAGCAGGCTCAGTTCCGTGAACACCTCAAAGAGATGCGAAAGGCGGCTCGGGGCCTAGGCCGTGACTTCGCCCACGAGTTCTCGGACCTCGACCGGAAGATCGAGAGGTTCGGCACCGTGACGGCCGCCGAGGCCCGGAACCTGGGCTCCGAGATCCAGGACGACTTCAAGGACCTCGGGAAGACGATGGACGCGCAGATGCGCGCGCTGCCGCGACGGTTCGCCGATGCGGGGATCGCGATCGGCTCCGGAGCCGCTCGGGCGGGAGGCGCCGCCCGCGACGCGATGGTCGTCGCAGGGAAGAAAGCCAAGCAAGGCACGAAGAACGCCCTCGCGACCGCTGCCGGCGTGAAGCGGACCCCGATGCGCGAGTGGTCCCCGCCGGTCACGGAGACGAACCCGCCCTCAGACGAGGAACCGCGCTAGGCGGATCGTTTCGGGAGTTGGGTCGCCTTCCCCGCCCTGAGCTCGGCGCGCACGCGCTCCACGGCGACGTTAAGGTACTCGCGGTCGAGGTCGAACCCGACGAACGAGAGACGGAGGCGGGCCGCGGCGACGGCGCTCGCCCCGATCCCAACGAACGGGTCGACGACGAGGTGAGTGCGCGCGGTCCCGTGGAGCTTTATGCACCACTCGGGGAGCTCGGGTGGGAAGGTGGCGGGGTGGGGTCGGTCCCGGGCGCTTAGGCGAATGGTGGGGTACGGGAGGAACCAGGTGTTCCCGCGGGAGCGCAACCCTTGGGCCGCCGCCCGCCAACGGGCGACGTTCGAGGAGTCCTGGTACGGCACCCCGATCGCGAGGCGGTCCAAGGCGACGTCCCCGCGGCGCGTGAAGTGGAAGACGTACTCGTGAGCCCCATGGAGGTACCGACTCGACGGGACGGGCTTGTAATGGCCGAGCGCTAGGTCGCGCGTCACGCCCGCCGCGCGGCCGGCCGCCGCGCGGTCGATCGCGATCGACTTCACCCAGTGAACGACGTTCTGGAGGACGAACGGTCGCCCGGCCGAGCGGGCGACGTCCCACGCGAGCCACGGGTCCCGGGGCGGGCTCCCGACGTTCAAGAAGAACGAGCCGGTCTCCGCGAGGACCCGGTCGATAGCGCTGCCGAAGGAGCCGATCCACGAAAGGTACTCGTCGCGAGGCCGTCGGTCGCCGTACGACCGGTACGGGACCCCCAAGTTGTAGGGGGGGCTCGTGACGACGACGTCGACCGAGGAGGGCGGGATCCGGCGGGCGAGTCCCGAAAGGGAATCCTCGGCCCAGAGCGTGATCGCTCGCCGCCGACCGAGCGGGATCGTCGCGAACGGTCCTTCGGAGGGCATCGCGCGGGGGGGAGCGCCGCGCAGGCTTGGCGTTGACGACCTATCGGGCGGGAGCGGCCGGCGCCGGGGGTCGCATCTTCGCGAGCTCGGCGCGGGCCTCCTGGAGCGCCTTCTGGGGCTCCTTATAGTAGAACGAGACGAGCTGCCCCACGTCGCGGTGGTTGTAGGGCTTCATGCGCGTCGCCTGCGAGTCCTTCATCATCATGAAGTCGAGGATCTCGACCCGGTTGCGGACCTCGCGCTCCATCTCCTTCATCGTGAGGTTTTTCATGAGCGCGACGCGCTCGTAGATGTACGAGTGGCCCGAGTAGAGGAACGTGTCGTCGGCCGGGTTCCACGAGTACACCGAGTTCGTGATGAGCTCGTTCGTCTCGGGGTCGAGCCCGACGATCTCGGTCAACGACTGGACGCGTCGGGTCATCTTCGCGCCGACCTTCACCTGGCGCTGGAGGAGGACCAGGTTGAGCGCGGAGACGAGCGAGCGGGGAAGCGTGATCGGCGGGTTCTCCATCCGGTGCACCATCGCGCTCACGCTCTCTGCGTGGAACGTCGTATAGCAGGTCTTCCCGGTCGCCATCGCCTGGAAGACGATGAACGCCTCCGCGCCGCGCACCTCTCCCACCATCAAGTACTGAGGGCGCTGGCGCAGCGCCGCGGCGAGGAGGTCGAACATGTCGATCTCTCCCGGCGCCTTCCCGCTCACGAGGTTCTTCGCACCGAAGCCGGCGCGCGTCAGCGACGGGACCCAGTTCTCGTGGGGGAGGTTCAACTCGCGGGTGTCCTCAATCGAGACGATCTTCATCTGGGGCGGGATGAACAGGAGGGTCGCGTTGAGCGTGGTCGTCTTGCCGCTCGCCGTCCCTCCGCAGACCATCATCGACTGCCCGTTCTCGATGGCGATCCAGAGGTACGCCATCATCTCGGGGCTCATCGTCTTGAATTTGAGGAGGTCGACCGGCGTGAACGGATTGTCCCTAAACCGCCGGATCGTGAACGAGCTCCCACGCTTCGTGACGTGAACGCTGAGCGTCGCCTGGAGTCGGGAGCCGTCGGGAACTGTCGCGTCGAGGATCGGACTCGCGACGGAGATGTGCTTTCCCGAGCGCTGGGCGAGCCAGACGACGTAGTCGTCGAGCTCCTTCGAGCTTCCGAACTTTAGGTTCGACCGGATCGAGCCGTACTTCCGGTGGTAGATGTAGAGCGGGATGCCCACGCCGTCGCACGAGATGTCCTCGACCTCGGTGTCGGTCATCGGGACCTCGACGACCCCGTAGCCGACAAAGTCCCTCTCGAGGTAGTAGAGGATCCGGCCCTTCGTCGTCGGGCCCGGGGAGAGCTCCCACGTTTTGAGGAGATGGTCGACCATGCGCCGAAGCTCCCGTCGCTTCGTCTCGGGGTCGTGCTCGGGGAGCGGCTCGAACTCGTCGATGAGGACGGTGCGGATCCGGTCGGTAAGCTCCTTCTCGAGGGGGGTGAGCGGCGGCTCGATGACCTCGTAGAGGTACTCGTTCCGGGTGGTGTGGAAGGTGATCCGGACGTAGGAGGTGTCGGGCCGGATCGGGGCTAGGTCGAGCTGTTGCAGCGCCGGGTCCGAGAGGGGTGGGATCGGCGTGACGTCCTTGTCGGCGCCCTGGCCCGAGACGCCGAGGCGAGCGAGCTTCACCGGCCTCGGCTCGGCGGTTCCCTTGCGGAGGGAGGCGCCCATCCGAAGCCAGGGCGAGAAGAAGCCGCGCTTGCGGGGGGTGGTCGGCTCCTCGGACTCGTCTAAGGGGGTTTCGATCGCTTCGCCGGCCATTCGTTCCTCCTTACCTAGCCTACGTTCAGGATCGGGACCACGAACCGCATCATGAGCCACCCGATGGCGAGCATGATGGTCGCGTGCTGGAGCCCCTCGGCGAATCGCCCGTTGTAGAGGACGCCCGCCATGATGCCGTCGCCCACCGCGTGCACGATCACGGCGACCATGAACGCGAGGAAAAGTACCGGCACGAAACCGTACGCGAGGGTGACGGCGCTGCCGAAGGACGACGACGAGACGCCCTGGCCGGCGGTGATCATCTGGGGCAGGAACACCGCCGCCATGATGTAGATCGTGACCAGGAAGACGAAGAACGCGATGTAGATGACCGTCACGTACGTGAGCATGGAGATCTGCCGGGACGCGGCGGAGAGCTGGGTCTCGCGGGTGTCGTGCGCGACCATCGACAGGACGTCCGCGACGTTGCCGCCCGCCTCGTTCGCCCGGGCCACGATCGAGACGACGCGCTGGACGAGCGGGGTCGGGACCCGCTCCTCGAAGAGGCTGAGCGCGGTGTTGACCGGTACGCCCCACTCGAGCTGGCTCGCCATCTTCTTGATCTCGTCGGTCAAGAGCCCGTAGCGCCCCGTGCTCGCGACGATGATCGCGTCAGGGAGCGTCATCCCGAATCGTCCGGCCTCGGCGACGTCGCGGAGAAAGTCGGGAAGCCGTTCCTCGATCTTCGCGATGCGGCGGAGCTTGGCGCTCATCGCGAAGCCGTACGGCGCCATGAAGCAGAGCATGCCGATCACGAAGAAGTCGAGGGCCGGGTTCGCCCCCGACCCTTCACCGGCCCTTAACTGGAGGTTGAGCGTGCCGAGGTAGTTGAGGCCCGCGATCACCCAGAAGACCGCGGCGACCGCGAGGCCGACGAAGAGCAGGATCGTCTCCCGAGAGAGCGCGGTCTTCTCCGCCTCGAGGGCGAGCTCGGTCGAGCGCAGCTTCCGGACGGACGCCGGCGCGTTCACGCTCGCCATGGTCAGTTCATCTCCTGCGCGAGCGAATACATGAAGAAGATGAACCCGAACTGCGCGAGCGGGATCATCGCGCCGACGATTCCCCAGAGGATGTCGATCATGAAACTCCCGCCGCCACCAATGATCGCGAAGATCGCGATGATGATGACGAGGAAGAGGGGGAACGCGACGACGACCGTGACGAACGTCTCGGCGAGGAGACCCATCGTCTCGACGCGCTGGAGCTGGTCCAACTTGTTCTCGCGCTCATACTGCTCCGCCTTGAGGAGGAAGTACGGTTTGAACTGCCCCCCGCTCGTCGCCGTCGTGACGACCCCCTGGAGGAAGTCCTGGAACCGCTTCGAAGGACTGCGGGCCGCGCCGTTGCGGATCGCGGTCAAGATGTCGACGCCCAGGAGCTCGGTGTCGCGCGTGATCCAGGCCGCCTCCTCGGCGACCTCGCCGTAGATCTTCTGCCGGCCGAGCTCCTTGAAGATTTCGTCGATGTTCACGTCGGCCGAGGACATCGCGCTCACGAAGCTCATCGCGGCCGAGATCTTGTGGTCGATTTTGCGCCCCCGCTCCTTCGCCTTCGATCCCGGCGTGCTCAGCATCCCGAAGAACGCACCGACCGGGCCGATCACGGGGAGCGCGATGCCGATCAAGAGGCCGAAGATGAGGTTCCCCGAGAGAACGAAGAGGACGCCGACCGCGATGCCGGCGACGGCGCATCCGATTCCCGCGATCAAGGTGGTCGCGTAGACCGTCGCGAGGTACTCGTCGGCGCGCACCCGCATGTGCGCCTTGATGAGGTTCTCTTCGAGGACCGGGTCCGGAGCCTTCGCTAAGACGCGGCGGCGGAACATCCGCCAGGCCCACCGCTGGAACGCGGTGAGGCCGGTGTGGGTCGGCTGCTGTCCGCGCTTCAACCGGACCGAGCGGGTCTGCGACGGGCCGCCGGCCCCCGGACGCACGGCCGTAACGGTTGGGGTGCTCGGCACGGTGCCTCTAGCCCCCCTTCGCCGCAGGGACCGGCACCGCGGCAGCGGCGGCGGGAGCCGCGCCGATTCGGGCCATGACCTCGTTGGGGTCCTTGTAGTATTGGGCGATCGTTCGCCAGAGCTGGCGGTAGTCCGTGATCTTGTGGTCGACCAAGTAGCGGATCACCGATGCGCGACGGTGGAACTCGGCGTCCATCTCCTCGGTGGTCAAGTTCCGGACTTCCATGATCTTGTCGAAGAGAAACGAGTGGCCCTTGAAGACGAACGTGTCGGTCGCCGGGTCCCACTCGTAGACCGTGTTCGTGATGAGCTCGTTCGTCTCGGGCTCGAACCCGACGATCTCGAGGACCTGTTTCAGTCGCCGGACGACCCCCTTCTCGGTCTTCGCCTGGATCTCGATGATGACGTTGTTGAGGGCCGACAAGAGGATGCGCGGCGTGTTGATCGGCGGGTTCTCGAGGCGGTTCACCATCGATTTGACGCTGTCGGCGTGCATCGTCGAGTAGGTCGTGTGGCCTGTCGCCATGGCCTGGAACATCGTGTACGTCTCCTTCCCTCGGACCTCGCCCACGATGATGTAGTTCGGTCGCTGCCTCAAGGACGCCCGAACGAGGTCGAACATGTCGACCTCGCCCGCCGCCTTCCCGTCGGGTCCCCGGTCCCCCTTCCCGCTGCGGGTCGCGCCCGGGATCCAGTTCTCGTGAGGGAGGTTCACTTCGCGGGTGTCCTCGATCGAGACGATCTTCGCCGTCGGGGGGATGAAGAGGGCAATCGCGTTGAGCGTGCTCGTCTTGCCCGCCGCCGGGCCGCCGCAGATGATCACCGATTCCCCCTGTTCGGCGGCCAGCCAGAAGTACGCGACCATCTCGTCGCTCGCGCTACCCATCGCGACCAGGTCGACCGGAGTGAACGGGCGCTCCTTGAACCGACGGATCGTGAAGCTCGCGCCGCGCGTCGTCACCTCGCGGCCGTACGTCGCTTGAACGCGATGGCCTTCGGGTGTCGTTCCGTCGAGGATCGGCGCCGAGACGCTCACGGACTTCGCGCACCGCTGTCCCAGCATGACGATGAACGAGTTGACCGCCTCTTCGTTCGGGAAGACGACGTTCGTCTTCATCGACTCG
>JASHWY010000065.1 GCA_030043835.1 Thermoplasmata archaeon | reverse complement strand
CTCGATGAGGTAGCCAACGAACCCCGAGTTCAGGGTCGGGCTTGACGAAGAGCTCATGAGGCCACCTCCGAAGGGTGACCGCCCGACTAGCCGACGCGTTCCCAACGCTCGAGCTTCTGTACCGAGCTTAAGGTCGACCCGCGCCGGATCTCTTCGCGGACCCGGTTCTCGTGCTCGAGGACGTCGAGGGCGCGGTTGGCGATCTCCGAGGCCCGTTCGCGCGGCACGACCACAAGGCCGCTTAAGTCGCCGACGATCCAGTCACCGGGCCGGACCGGCTGTCCCCCCACCACGACCTCGACACCGATCTCGCCGTGGCCCTTCGGCTCGCCGGCGTTCGCGCTCACGGTCCGGCTGAACGCGGGGAACCCGAGCTCGAGGATCGCATCCAAGTCACGGATCGCCCCGTCGATCACGACGGCGGCGACCTTCCTTCCGTGAGCGCTCCAGCTCGCGAGCTCTCCCCAGACCGCCGTCGTGCCCCCGCCCGCGTCGATCACGATGATGTCCCCGGGGCCGGCGCGGTCGATCGATTCGACCGGCTTCGCCCAATCCCCGTCGCGGGTGACGACGGTGACGGCCGGGCCCGTGACGCGAACGCTCGGGTCGCGAAGGTGGGCCGTGAGCCCGTGCATCGCTCCCCGGCGCTGCATCGCGTCGGTCACGTTCGGGCTCGAGACCTTGAGGAACGCCTCCCGGACGTCGCTCCCGGCATACCGGCGGAACAGCTCCGTCGCGACCTCCTTCTGGGTTGCGATCGCCTCCTTGATCCGCCGGGTGGCGTCCGCGATGTTGGGGCTCTTCGTGATCGCCCCGCCCACGATGAGAATCTGCGCCCCCGCGCGCACCGCGGCGGCGACCGACTCCGAGTTGAGGCCTCCCGCGACGGCGACGGGTATCGGGGACGCCTTCGCGAGCTCTTTCAAGAACGCGAACGGGGTCTTCGCCTGCATCTGCATGTCGATTCCGACGTGCAGGCAGACGGCGGCGGCTCCGAGCTCGGCCGCCCGACGGGCCCGGGCGATCGGGTCGGCGACGCCCAAGAGGTCGACGACGATCTCGGCGCCGTAGAGCTCACCGCCGCGGACCCCGTCGGCGATCGTGTCATCGTCCGCGGCCCCGAGAATCGTGACCAAGTCGGCACCGGCCTTCGCCGCGATCTCGACCTCGAACGCGCCGGTGTCCATCACCTTCATGTCGGCGACGATCCGGCGGTCGGGGAACGCCTTCTTGAGCTCGCGGACGGCGTCCAGGCCCTCGCTCTTGATGAGCGGGGTTCCCGCCTCGACCCAGTCGGCCCCGCCCTCGACGGCCTCACGGGCCGCGGGGAGGGCCCGGGAGAGGTTCTCGAAGTCGAGGGCGACCTGCAAGATTGGCCGGTCGAGCCGCATCGGTCGTCCGAGAGAGGGGGCTCTAATAAGAATCGCTCAGTGGCGACCTCCGTGCCGTTCGTCTCCCCCGGCCACGTTCGTCTCCTGCTCGGCGACGCGCGTCGGATGGAGGGGATCCTGAACCGTTCGATCGCCCTTGTCGTGACCTCTCCACCGTACCCGATGATCCCGCAGTGGGACCGCCTTTTCCTATCCCTCGGGGCTCGGACCTACCCCCAGATGCTCCAAGTCCTCGCCGACGCATGGGCGGAGTGCCGCCGGGTGATGATCCCGGGCGGGATCCTCGCGATCAACGTTGGCGACGCGCTGCGCTCGGTCGACGGCGAGTTCCGTCTTTGGCCGAACGTCGCCGAGACGACGGTCGCGGCGAGCGAGGCGGGATTCTCTCCGCTACCCTACATCCTCTGGAAGAAACCCACCAACAAACCGAACGCGTTCCTAGGATCCGGGTTCCTGCCGCCGAACGCCTACGTGACGCTCGACTGCGAGTTCGTGCTCCTGTTCCGGAACGGCCCCCTCCGTCGGTTCCCACCGCACGACGCGTCGCGGGCCGCCAGCCGGTTCGAGCGGACCGAGCGGGACCGGTGGTTCAGTCAGGTCTGGTCCGACGTGCGCGGAACCCGGCAGGATGGTCGCGGCGGGAGGACCGGGGCGTTCCCATCGGCGATCCCGGAGCGCCTTATCCGGATGTTCTCGGTCGTTGGCGACACGGTCTTGGACCCGTTCGCCGGCACCGGCACCACGCTCTGGACGGCGGCCCGGTGGGGACGCCATGCGATCGGGGTCGAGCGCGACCCCGCGACGTTTAGGGCGCTCGTCGCTACGGGCCGACGGCTCGGTCTTCTGTCTCCGGGGTCGACGCAGCGGCAGTTCGCTCCGACCGTGCGCGGTGGGCGATCTCCTCCGAGACGGCGCGACGAAGGTACCGTAGGCCGGAGTCGCTGAGCCGGTCCATGTGCAGAAGGAGGTAATGGAGATAGAGCCGCTCGGGCGCCTGGAACGGACCGGGTCGGTGCCCGGGCCGAGGACCGCCGTCCGGGCGGTGCCGCTCGAGGGTCTCTCGATGGTGCTCGTTCTCCGGTCCGTGAAAGGCGCGACCGGTCGGCCCGACGAGCGGCGGATAGAGGTGGTCGACGGGATCGTACGAGGGCTCGTCGTCGGACGGGGATTTTGACGACGTTGGGGGTTCGATCTTGCCTTTGAGGTACGGATGGACGGGCCGGTCAGGGTCCTGAAGGTCCCCGATCGGTCGACCGGCGACGTCCTCGACGATCGTCTTTAGGCTCCAGCTCGCCCGGCGGCGGGGCGGGCCTTCGACCGTCGCCTCCGTGACCACGACCGGTTCCGGTCCGCCGCTCCTCATAAACCCCCGCTTGGAGGGGCAGCCGAAGGTTCCGCCCCGCGGGGCATCGGCTGGCCCAGCGAGGCAGTGAGGAACTCATACTCCGGGGTCGACGCCACGATGGCGAGGGGAAGGTGCATCTCCCCGATGCGCCACAACGATTCCGAGTAGCCAGCCTCCCGGGGGAGGCGGGCCTTCGGGAGCCACTCAGCCTCCGCGGCGGTGAGGCCGAAGAACGATCGCACCTCGGCCGAGACCTCCGGGAGCCGAAGCAGCGCGACCGCGTAGAGGTTCCTCAGGAGGCTCCGCCCGCTCGGGCCGTTCAGGAAGTCGTCCGGGTTTTGCGATAGGACGAGGACGCCGGCGTCGAAGTGGCGGACGTGACGGACCACCCGGTCCAAGAACTCTGAGGTCGCGGGATGGACGGTCAAGAGGTGGGCCTCATCGACGACGAGGAGCTTTGGCCCCTGCCGGTCTCGTAGTCTTCCGTAGGCCCAGTCGAGAACGTACGTGAGGTGGAACGGGAGCTGGTCGGCCGCGACGCCCCGAAAGTCGATCGACACCAGCGCCGAGGTAGGAGCGATCGTAGTCGGGCCGTTCAACGATCGAAGCGACCCCGAACGGAACACCTCGAGAAGGGTCGACAATCTCCCGGTAGACGTATGGTCGGGCGCGAGAGCGTCCAAGAGCTCGCCGAACGTCGGCGAAGTCGGTCCGCGCTCAAAGAGCTCGCTCACCGCCCGGTCCAGCGCGGCCACCTCCTCGTCCCGCAGGCTCGGGAAAAGTGCTTTCAGCATCGCGCCGACGCGCGAAGCCTTCTCCCTTCGATCCCCTCCCGTCGTCACAGGATCGAGCGGGTTGAGCCGTCCGGCTCCACCGTTGGCGAGCTCAACGACCGACCCTCCCAACGCACGGACGAAACCGGAGTACTCACCGAGCGGGTCGAGGATCACGACCTCGGTCTCGGGATGCATCCAGCGAGTCCGGAGCAGGAAGAGGGACGTCGCGAACGATTTTCCCGACCCGGTGGTTCCGAAGACCCCCCACGAGTAGCTCCCGTGCGCCCACCGGTCGAGGAAGACGGGGCTCGCGTCGGAGAGGCCGAGCCCGACCAGGATCCCGCCCCGTTCTAAGATCGTCTCGTCCACGAACGGGAACAGCGCGCCTAGGCCGTCGGTCGGGAGGGTCTGCCAATAGCCGGAGGGACGCGGCTCCGCGCCCGAAAGACGTAACGGGGCGAGCGCGTCGGCGACCTCGTACCGAGGAATCCGCGAGCGGAACCCGAGCGTGGCGAGCCGTTCCACGAGGCGGGCCCGGACCGCCTCGACCCGAGGCCGCGAGGAGGATGTGACGGTCCATCGGAGACCGACCCTCCATAGCTCCTGCGTACGGCGAGCGACGGCGCGACCCAACTCTTCCGCTGTGGCACGTTCGGCCTCGAGCTCCGGGGTCGCCGAAGAGGCTCCACCGGCAGCGAGCTCGGCCTCCGCGACCGAACGAGCCCCGTAGAGGAGCTCGAGGGCTT
>JASHWY010000064.1 GCA_030043835.1 Thermoplasmata archaeon | reverse complement strand
CTGCTCTGGCCGCTGAAACCGCTCTCCACCCTCGCTCGAAGAGGTTGGCTGCTCTTCGTCGAGCTTGCCTTCCTGCCCTGTGTGCTGGTCGTCCCCCTCGAGCTCGCGGTCGGCAGCCCGAACCCCGTGATGCTGGTGGGCTACCTCACCGCAGCCGTTGGATCCCCCTACCTACTCTCCGTCGCGGGCGCCCACCTCGCGGCATTCGGTCTTCCGAGCGGCGGGAGCCTCGTGCAATCGGGGTCCCAGCGGGGTCTCGCAGTGGCGCCCGCCGGTGCGGCGAGCGCCTGGACGCCGGCCGTGTCGGCGGTCGGTTCGACCGGAACGGCGGGTCGGGCGGTCTCCTCCAGCGTTCAGGCGGCAAGTCGGACCGCGGCCCCGGTCGCTGCCCCCCTCGCCATTTCCCAGATGGTGGGGCATGGGGCCCTCCATCTTGTCCGTCACGTCCGCGGATCCGGTAGCGGCAACGGACCTCCCTCGAATTGGCCCCCGATTCGCGGCGGAGGGCCCGGATGAGATGCCCGATCCGACAGGCACCGGTCCGGTCGTCCACCTACCGGAGCGAGTCGATCGGCGGGCGCGACTCGGGCCGTTTCCTTCCGCCCGCGACGCCGCGAAGTTTCTCTGCTACGCCGCGGCGGGTGCCCTCCTCTCTCCATGGGTCGGCCCGTTCCTCTGGCTCCCGGTCGTCGGGGTCGGCTTCGCGGTCTCGGTCTGGCGACCGGACGGACGTGCCGCGGATGAGCGTGCTTTGCGCTACGTGCGCTGGAAGCTCCGATCCCATTCCCCGGAGGGGTTCATGACCGGGAGACCCGTTCCCGTGATCCGTCGCGGGTTCGTCCAGCTCGGACCCGGAATCTACGCCGCGGTCATCCGATCCGCCGGCTGCCCGATCGCCTACCTTCCCCCCGCCGACCTTGAGACCAAGTTCTCGCAGTTCCGAGAGATCCTGCGAACGGTCCCTGGACAATTCGCGTTCCTCTCGACCACGGCCGCGATTCGGGCCGCCTCGTGGCGTCCCGGGCTTGAGGTGCCGGCGCGTGCGGACGAGGAGGCACGTCGTGGGTACGCGGAACTGACGGGGCTTCTCTGTCGCCGGCGACGGGTACGGCGTGTTTACGTCGCGATCCGCAACTCCGAGCCGGGGCCGGATGCGCTCGCGCGGCTCGACGACGTAGCAGGCTCGCTGATCGAACGGCTCCGAGGAGTAGGCCTTGATCCCGTTCGTCTCGAAAATCGGGGCCTAGACGAAGCGGCCGCCCGCTTCGGCTGGGGGCTCGGGGAGGTACGCCCGTGAGCCCAGCACCGGAGGGTTGGAGGTCCATCGGGTTCGACGCGCTCGGACTTGCGGTGGGAACCGCGCTCGTCGCCGGTGCACTCTCGCTCGTCGCCCCGTTCCTCATCGCGCTCACCGGGACTCTCGCGGCCCTCTCGGTCGCAAGCTGGACAATGGTGCAAAGCCCGGGCGGATTCGCTGGATGGCGGTACCTCACCCGGGATCGAATCGCTCCACTGACGATTCTCTGCGCCGGGTCCATGGTGTTTCTTCTGCCGCCCCGAGAACTCGTCTCCGTTCGCGGCTTGCTCCTCGCGCTGAGCCTCGTTCCCCTCTGGTGGGCCGAGCGACCGGCGCGACGTCCGGCGCCGAACGGGGGGGAACGGAAATGACCGACTCCCGCCGATTTTCCTCGAAGTCCGAAGGGTCCACGTGGGCGCGGTTGGGCCAGCGGTACCGAGCGCCGCTCCTCATTCGACAGTTTCCCCCGGAGGTGCCGTTCGGGTTCCTCGGTCGTGTGCTTCCCACGACCGAATCGATCGACCTCACAGTGGAAGCGTATCGTCTTCCCCCCACGCGCGCCCTCGAGGTGCTTCATCGAGCCCAGGCGGTTGCCACGGCCGAGCTCGCCGGCGGTGGAAGCGGAACGAATCCTTCCGAACTCGAGGTCGAGCGTGCCTCGGCCGAGGAGCTCGGACGGGAGGTGGCTCGTCGGGCTCAGGAGCTCTGGAGGGTGGGAATCCGGCTCGTCACGTCCGGCGCGTCGAGGCCCCGAGTCGAGTCGCAACGTCTCCGACTCCAGGAACGGCTCGCGGGATTCGGTTTCCAGACCTTCGTCCCTCGGTACGAGACCGAGGCGGCCCTCCGGCCGGTCGATCTCAACCCGACCGCCGTTCGGCCGCCCGGGTACTGGCAGACGCTCCCGACCGACGGACTCGCCTCGCTCTTTCCGTTCGGGGACGAGACGGTCCTCGAAGCGGGAGGCACATTGGTCGGCCTCGCACTCTCCGATGCCAGCCCGGTCTTTCTCGACCGGTGGCGCCACGCAAGCTATTCCTGGGGAATCTTCGGGACGACGGGGTCGGGAAAGACCTTCACGACCGCCCTGACCGTCCTACGGACCGAATGGATGCGACCCGACCTCCAGCTCATGATCCTCGATCCCCTCGGAGAGTACGGACGCTTCGTCCGGGCGATCGGTGGCGTAGTCGTCGAGTTGTCCGGCGAGGGCACGGATCGTTTGAACCCCCTCGATCCCATCACGACGGGAGGAGACCGACGAGAGAAGGCCAGCCGGGTCGGTGCGATGCTTCGCGCACTCTTCCCGAGCCTTCGCGACGAGGAGGTTGCCTCCCTCGATGCCGCCGTGAGCCGGCTCTACGAGACCGAGCGCGAGATCCCGACGTTCGACGATCTCGGTCGAGCGATCCGGTCCGGCCCGTCCAGTGGGGATCGCCTCGGCCAGCTCATGGAGGTCTTCACTTCCGGGTCGCTCGCTCACCTTAATGCGCCGACGACGATCGACCCCGGGGACCGCCCCGTGTCGATCGACTTTCGGGGTGTTCCCGAAGAGCAGCTCCCCTTCCACCTGACGTACACGCTCGACTGGGCGTATGGCCGCCTCCGCGACCGGCCCGGTCCGAAGCTCATCGTGGTCGACGAGGCCCATCTCCTCGCACGGCACCCGGCCACGGAGGAGTTCCTGG
>JASHWY010000063.1 GCA_030043835.1 Thermoplasmata archaeon | reverse complement strand
CGGTTCGGCCTTCCCGATCCCCGGAATGAGATATCGGTCGCGGAACTCTTGGCGCATGAGGTCCTCCACGCGGCCCTCGAGCGACCCGGGGGGCGGTCGGCAGCCCGATCGCTCGACTCGATCGGCAAAGCGATGGGCGATGCCCGCCGGTACGGGGGTACCTGAGGATGGGTGAAACCCCGACGATGCCCTGTCGCCGAACGAAGCACCTCGCTAGCTCTCGAGGTCAAAGTAGATCTTGACGGTGGCGTGGTACTCGGCCACTTTCTGATCTTTCACGCTGCCTTCCAGCTCGGTCACGCGGAACCATCGCAGATTGCGTACGGTTCTGGCGGCGGTATTGATCGCGTTCTCCGTGGCCTCCGCGAATCCCTTGCTCGACGTTCCCACCACTTCGCTCACCTTTTGGACCATGGGGGCACCCGGCCGGGAAATCTCTTTCCTCGTCATAGAACCTCTGGCTGCTTTCCGCGGTGCGATTGAGTTCCCTATCTTCCCCGATCTCGCGAAGCGACTCCAACGAATGATGATCGCGCGAACGTCAAGAAGGGGCGCCGCCTTCCATCGGGCGCGCGGGGAGGAATCCGGAGACGGGCGTTGAGAAAGATACCGCCGGTCGAGCGGTCGGAACCGACGCGAGGTCCGACCTTGGGATTACGGTGTTCACGCTCGGCTACCAAGGTCGCGGGCTGCCCGAGGTCCTCGAGGCCGTTCAACGCCACGGCGTCGAACAGCTCCTCGACGTTCGCGACAACGCCGCTAGCAAGAAGCCCGGCTTTGCTGCCCCGGAGCTCGACCGGGCCCTCGCAAAGGTTGGGGTGAGCTATGCCCATCTGCCGGAACTCGGCTGCAGGATGGAGTCGCGACACGCGCTTTGGCGAGGGGGAGCCAGGGAGCCGTACCTCGAGGAGTACCGCCGCCGATTAAGGGACCGGCCGCAGGCGTTCGCCGATCTCGTCCGTCGCGTCCGGTCCGCTCGAACTCTGTTGCTCTGTCTCGAGCGCGACCCCTCCCGATGCCATCGCGCCGTACTGGGAGAGAAGCTTCGCGAAGAAGGACTCTTCACTCGTGACCTGTGAACGGAATCGAGCGACGGAATCGCGCGGCCCGTGGCACGCCCCGTGCCCGAGGGGCGAGCAGCACTCCGAACGATGCTCCCCGGTCAGCGAAGTTTCGCGTCCGCCGAGCCTGCCGGAACCTTCTCGACCTTGCCGATACGCCCGAGGGAGACCTGGGGCCGTCCGCGATAGTCCGACACCCAGCCCTCGATGATGCGAACCCGATCTCCCGCCTCCACAAGGTCGACCTCCGATCCCCAGAGCACGAGAGAGATCTCCCCCGTATCGTCCTTGAGCGTCCCATTGCGAACCTTGCGCTTCGTGCCTTCTCGAGTCCCGACCTCCCGAACGGGCTCGAGGGCCGAGACCGTCCCCTCTACGGTGGCGACTCGGGAGGGTCGCAGGTCGGAGATGAAGGTCTTGGGCGGAGCACTGGTCGGCATCGGCCCTCCGACCACGGTTCGCAAAGATGAACCTTCCCAGGGTGACCCCGTGGGCCCGAAGCCATCGAAGGTCCGCCGGCGGACACCATCGACCCCGACGCGGAACCTTCAGCACCGCCCTGGGTCCCGAAAGACGTCGATCCCTCCGGGCGCATTTTTGCGGGAAGCGGTTTCGGGGGACGGCCGACCGTCGAGGGCAACGCCCAAATTGCTTCCAGACTTTGAAGGGCTGTGACGCGAGTGGCTTCAGTACCGTCGTGGCCTTCGAGCGAGGTGCCCATGACCGGCAGGAGAGGTCGGCGACATCGCGGAAGTCCGAAACCCGACATGATGAGAGCTTCCTGGGCTTCGCTCCCTTCCGCATGGACCTCACGGGTCACTCTGGTGGGGTGAGGAGAGGATCGATGTCCGAGTACCGCACCCTCACCCGGGCCGAGGAGGCCGTAATCGTCCGCAAGGGGACCGAGCGACCGTTCTCGGGGGAGTACGAGAGGTTCCGGGGCGTCGGGACCTACACGTGTAAGCGCTGCGGGGCGCCGCTCTATCGGTCCGAGAGTAAGTTCGACGCCGGATGCGGATGGCCGAGTTTCGACGACGAGATCCCGGGGGCGGTGAAACGCATCCCCGACCCGGACGGAGAGCGGACCGAGATCGAATGCGCGCGGTGCGGAGGGCACCTCGGCCACGTCTTCTTGGGGGAAGGGTTCACGCCGAAGAATACGCGACACTGCGTGAACTCCATCTCCCTCCTCTTCGTCCCCCAGAATGCCGGAACTCGTGTTCCCCCGTGATCCCTTACCGAACCGCTTCTGCTTCGAAAGAGCGCTCCCCGGATCGTAGCGGCTGTTAGCGCGATCTGCGTGGGACCGGGCTGATTGTTCTGGGACGATGCCATGACACTTCCCAACGATTCCGGGGTCCGAGAGCTTCCTTACGGAGTGGAGGGACCCGCGACCCTCCGAACCGGTGAGGTCGTTGTGGTCCGGGTCCTCGGTTTACAGGATCGACGCGCTCTCGAGACGTTCCTCGAGGGGCTTTCCGAGGAGTCGCGAGTGACCCGGTTCTTCAGCGCGGTCCGGCCGCCATCGGTCGTCGAGAGAATGCTCGCACCAGCGGGTTTCCATCAACATCTCGGCCTCGTCATCGTAGAGCCTGACCGCCCCCAGGGACCGATTCTCTCGCACGCCGAGTACGCCCGCGACCCGTTCGATGCTCCCAGCGCGGAGGTGGCGTTCCTCACCGCCGACGTTTTCCAAGCCCGGGGCTGCGCCACGATCCTGCTGAAGCGCCTCGCCCTCGCGGCGGTCCACTTCGGGATGACGACGTTCCACGCCGAGGTCCTCGCGGCCAACGACCGGATGAGGGCAGTCCTCCGAAACAGCGGGTTTCCGTTCGAGACCCACGTCACCGAGGAGGGTCTGTCGGTCTCACTTCGCATCGACCGTCCTCCCCCAACCGAGCGGGAAACCCGGAGCTCGAAGCCAGAGTCGAGCTAGCTCGCTCGTTCCCGCCCGAGTCGGCGCGAGCCCCCGCGCATCCGCTAGGGAATCGTGAGCACCATCTTCCCGACGCTCGTCCGCGCCCGACTCTCGGCGAGCGCACGGGGGCCCTCGGAGAGGGGCATGGTTCGCTCGACGGGGACAATAAACCGCCCCTCGGCCGCCTCGGTGAGGAGCCGGTCGAGGAGCGCGTGCCGCGGCTGGAGGTTGATGTTGACCCGGCGGATCCCGTCCGCCGCGGAGGCGGATTCATCGGCGACGAACGTGGTCGTTGCGGCCGTACCGCCGCGACGAACGAGGCTCGCGTATCGGGCGAAGGTCGGCTTGTCGCTACCCGCGTCGAGGAGTCCGTCGACCCCGTTCGGAGACATGCGCCGGACTGCCTCGATAAGGTCCGACCGTCCCGGGTCGATCGTTTCTTTGGCGCCGAGCTTCCGGACCACGGTCTCGGACGCCGGACGGGTCGTCGCAAGGACCGTAATCCCGCGTCGCGCGGCGAGGGAGGTGGCAATCGAACCGACCCCACCCGACGCCCCCACGACGAGGAGGGTCCCGCCGGAGGGGATTGCGAGGACGTCGAGCGCATCGAGGGCGGTCATGCCGGCGGTCGGCAGCGCGGCGGCCGCGGTGACGGCGACTTCCTTGGGGACCCGTGAGATCGCGATCCGCTCGGGCGCCGTCGCGAACTCCGCGTAGGTCCCGATCCCCACCGGGTCGTGCAGGAACTGGCCGCAGACCCGGTCGCCTACCTGGAACCGCCGAACCCCCTCGCCGACCGACACCACGGTGCCGGCCCCGTCGATTCCCACGATCAGCGGAAAGACGTGCGGGCGCCGACCCTCGAAAATCCCATCGACGATCTTCCAGTCGAAGGGGTTGACCCCCGCCGCCTCCAGACGGACGAGGACCTCTCCGGGAGCCGGTTCAGCGTGGGAGACCTCCATCAGTTGGGGGGTTTCCTTGAACGCACGCACCGCGACCGCGCGCATCGAGCTCCCCCAAGACCGACGAGCATGATAAACCGACGGCGTTCCGATCGGCGCTAAAGGGTCGCGCGAGGACCGAGACCAGAGTTCTTATGCCGGACTAGGGCGTAGACCGTCCGATGTCCGCGCCGGCTCCCGTTTCGCCGTATTATCAGCCACCGGGCTACGGGATGCGTCCGCGTCGCCGTCGAAGACGATGGCTGGCGGTCGCGATCGGCATCGTTCTCGTCGTGGCCGCGCTCGTCCTCCTCCTCATCTTCCTCTATCCCACGTCGTTCGGCCTTACGGGATCGAGCGGCCCGGGCACGGGGGTGTTCGGTGGAGCGTTCCTGATCCTCTTCCTCCTCATCCTGGTGTTCTTCGTGGTCCGGGTCGTCTTCTGGACGAGCCGGGCCGGACGGTACGGGCCCGGCGGAGGCGTGGGCGGAGGGGGACCGTACGGACCCGACCGCCCCGCGATGATCGCCCGGATGCGCTATGCCCGAGGAGAGATCTCGAAAGAGCAGTTCGATCAGATCATGAAGGATCTAGGACGGGGGCCACCGCCTCCCTAGCCCGCCCGCCCGGCAGGTTGGTGTCGCATGATGGCGGAAGTGCCTCCCGCGACGCCGCGGGAGAAGAGAATCACCCTCATCGCTCTCGTGATCGCCATCGGCTTCGGCGTGGCCCTGTTCGGCGGATTCATTCCGGGGTTGAAGCCGAACGCGACCGCTCCCGCGACCGTACTGGTCGACGGGCACTCCTACTATTGGATGGACTACTACTATCCCGGCCCGGTCTGGCCTCTCAACTACACCACCCCGTCCGCGGTCGCGTTCCACAACATCACGTTCGACATCTGGGTGAGCTCGTGGTACCAGCTCCTCACCGGCTATGTTCATGGGAACGCCTCGGAGCCCAACGGTACCTCGTTCTCGTTCGTGCTCGGAGGTCCGGCCAACCTTCCCGGCCGGGAGACGCTCTACCTCTCTCCCGACGAGGAGCTCGGCGCTGCGTGGAACGGCCAGGCCTTCGTCGTGCTGCTCGTCCTCGCCCCGGGGAGCGGCTAGCGCGGGCCTCCGATTCCGGAGCCCGCTCCATCCTTAAGCGCCGTACCGTTTTGGGGAGCCACGGTCGCCGCAGGCGCCCCTCCACCACCGCTGAGCCACTTCCGAACCGTCCTTAGGAACCGCCCGTTCCTCTGGTTTCTCGCCTCGTGGACCTCGGCGAACGTCGGGTACTCGATCTACGCGATCTCGATCGTCTGGCTCGCGTACACGGTCTCGCACAGCTTCTTGGTCGTGGGCGCGGCCCTCTTCATCGAGCTCGCGGCCTACACGGGAGTCTTTCTCGTCGGCCCCATCGTGGACCGAGTCGGCAACCAGCGGACGATCTATGTCGTGAGCTATCCCATCATGGCCATCGCGGCCGCGCTCATCGGCGTCGGGGATATCGACCGGTGGCTCACCGTCCCGCTCCTTCTCGTTTTGGTTGCGATCGTCTCGATCCTCTGGGACCTCACGTGGGCCGCCGGGAACGCGGCGCCCGGGCTCCTCCTCTCTCGCGACGAGCAGTTCGCCGGCCAGGGGCTCTCGGCGGTCGGGGGGGCAAGCGCGATCGTCGGATACGCTGCGGGCGGGATCCTGATCTTGGTGAGCGGACCGGGAGGCGGCATGCTCCTCTACGGCGCTCTCCTATTCCTCGGGGCCGTCTTCGCGATCCCGCTCGTGATCCGCCCCCCACCCCGTCGACGGGAGACCTTCGGGGAGAGCCTCAGCGCGGGCTGGAGGCGGATCACTGGAACCCCCGGCCGGCCGCTGCTCCAGCTCGCGTCGGTCGACGCGATCCAGGGGTTCTTCGGGGCCGTGCCCGCGCTCCTCATCACCCTCCTCGCGACGACCACGTTCCGTTCGTCCGCCCTCGCCTACTCCGGACTTTTCGTAAGCTACGTCGTGGGAGGGACGGCGGCCGGTTTTGTGCTCGGCCTGTGGAACCCGCGCTCGACCGTGGGGATCGTCCTGGTGGGCTCTCTTCTCGGCGTAGCGGGCGCGTTCGGGCTCGTGATCGTCCTCCCGCACTTCCTCGCGCTGGAGGTCGGAGCGTTCCTCGCGGTCGGGTTCCTCTCGAGCGCCTACCTCGACGCGAAGTACGCCTTCTTCCGCGGCACGTTCGCCCCCGACGAGCTCGGCCGCCTCGTCTCGAACATGTACCTCTTCCCGGGCATCACCGGCTCGGTGGGCGCTCTGATCCTGGGCTCGATCGCGAACGCTACGACGCCCCCGGAGCTCGCCGGCATCGCCGCCACGGGCTTCCTCGCCGCGGGTCTCCTTGGGCTCGCGCTCCGCCGAGTGAAGGCGTTTCATTTCTGAGCCCGAGGGAGCGGAGGGAGCCGCCGGCCGCTCAGAGGATGGACGCGGCGTAGACGACGAGCAGGATCACGGCCACGATGGCGATCACCGCGGCGATCACGAGCCAGACCGTCTGGCGGATGCGATCCCGTCGGTCGTCCTCCGCAGCGATAGGCGCTGGGAAGCTCGAGGTCGCCACCGTGCCGAGCGGCAGGTACCGGGACGTCATGGCCCAGGCCTCGGTCTCCCCTTGGGGCAGGGAGAGGAGCTCGCGTGGGGACCGCTCGGTGGCGAGCCGGCATTCGAGCGGCGGGGCTCCAGCGGTCCACCGAGTGGCGAGGTCGACCCGACGGCTCTCGCTCGGGCCGAGCGCGACGTCCAACGCCTCCGCCCAGGTCACCCCTCCCTGGACCCAGACGATCGGGATTCGCCCGCTCCAAGGTTCGGACTTTCGGTTCCCCACCGAGAGCGAGAACCAGCGGTCCGAGCTTCCGCGATCTCCGGTCGTCGGGCGGTCTACGAGGCCGACATCGAGCCCGAAGTACTCGGTCGGGGCCGGGAAGTCGCCCACGTCGGACCGACGGGTCACGGCTTTATGACGGCTTCACGCGAACCGTCCGTACCGACCGACCGGCTTAGGGCGTCGTCGCGAACCCGTGCAGCTCGACGTTGCTCATCCGAGCATCGAAACCGAGGCGGGCGAGCGATTTCAAGGTCTGGGCGACCGGCTCGTTCCCGGGCCGCCAGAGGACTAGGTCGGCCGCGGGAATCGCTACGTGGTTGGGCCACACATGGATCTCTTTCATGCTGTATCTATCGCAGCACAAGCTCTTGAGCGTGGCTCTCCGAGACCCCTCGGCACGTCACGGGAGAGCACGGCACGCCTCTGACCCGAGGCGAGAAGGAAACTGTTCGCACGTTCGAGCGGGGATCGTTCCCCCGGCCCTCCGGGAACGGACGCGCGGATCCGGGAGCGAAGGGTGGGGCCCCGTAGCCGGGCCGCCGGGTGGGGATAGGACGTTCGGTGTCGCGGTTAGGGGTGCTTGGACATTGCCATGATCTCGGACTCGCTCCGCTTCATGTGGTGAGCGTGCTCGAGATGCCAGCCCGTGACGGCGACCAACTCCGCCTTGTCCTTCGTGACCACTTCAAATCCGTCGTCGCAAGCAATTTTCATCTTCCCACATCCCATGCTCGTCCCCCTCCGCCTTTCGGCGACGCGGACTCGGTGAGTGTCGGATATAGTTTGTGATGGGGCGACCCAAGAGCGGTGGAAAATATCCCCCCTAAAGTCCCGGCGCGTTCGATGGGGCGCGAAGCGGCTCCTCGCGGTGGGAGCCCTTAACGCGTTTAGATCGACTCGAGCAACGAGTCGCTTTTCAGGATCCGTTGGGACTCCTCGGTGGGATCGCCGAGCGTGGCCCCCAACTGCTGGAAGGCCTTGCGATCGAGC
>JASHWY010000062.1 GCA_030043835.1 Thermoplasmata archaeon | reverse complement strand
CCGACCCGGCCTGCCCCCCCGTGGAAATACTTCGCTCCGGTCTTGATCTCGTCGAAGATCAGGAGGGCGTCCAACTGGTCGCACAGCTCCCGCACGCCCGGGAAGAACCCCGGGTCGGGCAGGATGAACCCCATGTTCATCGGGATCGGCTCGGCGATGACCGCCGCGAGGTCGTCCTTGTGCTCGAGCGCGATCTTTCGCGTCGCCTCGAGGTCGTTGAACGGGGCCACGAGGGTGCGCTCGGTGAGCTCGGGAAGGAGACCGGGGGACGCCGCCGCCGAGTTCGGGTGCCGGGCCGGACCTGCCACCTGGAGCCGTGGCTTGACGCCTACGAGCAACGTGTCGTGCGAGCCGTGGTAGCAGCCCTCAAACTTGAGGATGTAGCGCTTCTTCGTGTAGGCCCGGGCGAACCGGATCGCGTGGTGCGTCGCCTCGAGCCCGGTGGTGCTGAATCGGACCTTGTCCATCCTGTAGCGTCGGCAGATCCGCTCCGCGACCTCCGGGGTACGTTCCCACTCGTAGCCGTAGATGCTTCCGTCCTGGAGCTGGCGGGTCAGCGCTTCGACAAGCTTCGGGTGCGCGTGCCCGCTCTGTAGCGAGCCGAAAGCCATGTTGAAGTCGAGGTACTCGTTGCCGTCGGTGTCCCAGAGGGTGACCCCGCTTGCCCGGTGGACGTAGAATGGGTACGGCTCGAGAAATCGATAGTTCGAGTGGACCCCGAGCGGGCTAAAGTGGCGGGCCCGTTCGGAGAGCTCCTTTGACCGGGGAGTGCGTCGCTCGTACTCAGCGAAGGTTGCTTCGAACCGGGGGTCCAAAATCCCATCTCCCACACCGCCCCGAAGGTGGCCCGCGGAGTCGGCCGGCTTCGGAGCGGTTCGGCCTACAAAGCACTACCGGAGGGGGTGGTTCCGAAGCTATCGGACGGGGTCCCCACGCCCGCAGAGTACTCCCGAATCATTCCGAAGCGCTCGCAACTTTCTCGTCCGCGAGGAGCAGGGCGCGATCCAGGACCTCAATCCCGTAGTCGAGCTCCTCGCGTGTCACGATGAGCGGAGGAGCGACGATGAGGTGGGAGACCCAACCCAGACAGTAGACCCCCTCCTTCATCATCGCCGCGGTTACCTGGTCGACGACCAGAGGGCGACCGGCCAGTTTGTCGTCCTCCGTGTTGAAGGGTTCGCGGGTCGAACGGTCCTTCACCAGTTCGACCGCCGCAAAGAGGCCGAGCCCCCGGACCTCCCCCACCGACGGGTGTTTCTCCTCGATCTCGCGGAGCCGCGCGAGAAGGTACTCGCCGTCCTTCCGCGACTTGTTGAGAAGGTCAAGGCGTCGGTACTCCCTAATCGCCGCGACCGCCGGAGCCAGCGTGAGTGGGTGCGCTTCGTACGTGTGACCGTGAGGGAAGTAGCGGTCCCGGAACGTATCGTGGATCGACGAGGTCGTCGCGGTGAGGCCGAGAGGGATGTGCGCCCCCGTGATCCCCTTCGCGGTCGTGAGGAGGTCGGGTTTCACGCCCCAGTGGTCCACGGCGAACCACTCCCCGACGCGGCCCCAGCCGCTCATCACCTCGTCGGCGATTAGGAGCACGTCGTGCTTCTTCGTAATCGCACGGATCTTAGGTAGGTACTCCGGGACGGGGACGATCACCCCGTTCGTCCCGACGACCGGCTCGACGATCATCGCCGCGACGTCGCCCTCGCGCTCGAGCTGGTTGTCGACGTAGTCGGCGCACGCGACGTTGCAGCTGGGGTAGGTAAGGCCGAAAGGGCATCGGTAGCAGTAGCAGTCGGGGGCGAAGACCGTTCCCGGGACGCGCTGCACCTTCTCGATCGGACGCCGGCGCAGGTCGCCCGTAACCGAGATCGACGCTGCGGTCGCTCCGTGATAGGATCGGTGTCGGCTGAGAATCTTCGTCCGTCCTTTCGCGACGCGGGCGATCTTGAGCGCCGCTTCGTTGGCCTCGGTGCCGGACGTGCTGAAAAAGAAGTGATCGAGCCCCTGCGGGAGGACATCCAAGAGCGCAAGGCTGAGACGCGCCCGTGGCTCGGTGGCGAACCCCGGGACCGCGTAGGAGAGAACGCGGGCCTGCTCGGCGATCGCGTCGACGACCGCGGGATTGGCGTGACCCAGGTTCGTCGCGATGAGCTGCGAGGAGAGGTCGAGGTACTCTTTCCCCGCGCTGTCCCAAAACTTCGAGCCGGCCGCTCGAGCGACGACAAGAGGATCCCAGCCTCCCTGCCGACGCCACGTGACGTAGTTCGTCTCGCGCACGACGCGCTGGATCTCCTTGCCGTCCATCGTGGGATGCTCCGTGCGAGCCCCTCCGAGGGTGCGGAGGGTTAAGACGGGGCGGTCGCGGTCGGTGGCGCTGGGAGACCGAAGAGACGGCGCGCGTTGCCCCCCAAGATCGCGTCCCGGTCCTCCCGGGGGAGGTCGAGCCCGTCCACGAGGCCGACGGCGGTCGCAATCGACTCGAGCGGCCAGTCAGACCCATAGAGGATGCGGTCGGGCGAGCCCACGGTCACGATCGCGTTGAGAAGCCGCCGCCGGCACCGCTCGACCATCCGGTCGAAGTAGTGGGCCGTCGGCGTCGCGAGGAGCCCCGACGTGTCGGCGTACACGTTCTCGTTCTTGTAGACAAGCTCGGCGGCCTCCTCCATCCACGGGTTCCCGAAGTGGCAGAGGACGAACCGGACGTCGGGGTAGCGGACCGCGACCTCATCGACCTCGATCGGACGCGCGAACTTCACGAGGGCGTCCCGTTCCATCGTGTCCCCCTCGTGGATCATCACCGGTACGCCCCGATGGTGCGCAAACTCGTAGACCGGGGCCAGGCGCGGGTCGTGAGGGTAGAACGGGCGATATCCCGGGAAGAGCTTGATCGCGGTAATTTTCGTCTCCCTCTGCCACCGTGCGATCGTCGCTTCGACCTCCCGCTCACCGCGCGTGGGGTCCACGGTGACGACGGGGCGAAGGCGGCCTCCGCTCGCGCGGAGCGTCTCGCGTCCCTCTTCGAGGGCGTCCGCAGTATTCGGGGCCTGGTGGAGCTGGATTACGAGGCCGAAGCCGATTCCATTCTCATCGAGCTCGTGGAGCAGGCCTGGTACGGTGAAGGTGAGGTCCGGCCGGTAGGAGTTGGTGGCGAGGTCCGGCCACCAGCGGCTTAAGTGGAGGTGGCAGTCGACACGGTCGTTCCGGGGCTGCGTCGTGATCGCCGTGGCCCGGAGGAGCGGACGCCCTTATGACTGTCGGCGACGGGTGCCCGATCACGGAGGCGAAGTTGCCGCCGACAGGTCCCCGGAGTGCGGGATCCCAGCCAGGACGCCCGGGCGAATTTCGATCCACCGGGCCGCCTTGTCGCCGTGCCCTCGACGACGCTCGTTCACGTCGAGGCGTTGCGTGGCGGCTACCCTCATCAGTCGGTCGAACCCTTCGGCGGAGAGCTCGATCAAAGGGATCCTAGAATCCATCATCCACACGAGGAGGAACTCACGCCCCGCCGGGGCCGGCGCGCGACGATTGACGAGCACGATCGAGAGCTGGGGATCGGACCACATCACCCCTCTCACTTCTCCGTTGGTGAGGGTGAGTTCGATCCCTTCGTCGAAAAGGAGCGCGTCCATGGGCCAGTGGGCGAGCTCGCGACGCAGGAGAATGTGCTGGGCGACCCCTAGGACTATGAGGACCCCCCCGAAGGCCGCGAAGGCGATCCCGACTATCGAATGGTCTATCAACCAGAGCGCGATGCCCGCGGCGGCCGTCACGACCCCGGGCACCCCGAGGACGTAGCGCCCGAGGCGCGCCGGCCGCTCGAGCCTCTTGCGGAGCTGGTCGGCGTCGTCGCCGATCCGGACCAGGGATACGCAGTTCTCTTCCAACCCGACCTCGAAGGGCTCGGGGGACGTCACCGCGTTGTCCTCCGGGCTCCGGAGGGTCCATCCGTCTTAATCCCAAGGGCTCCTTCGAACTCACCGTAGTTTCCGTGGGAACAGGCCCCTCGTGCCTTGATATGGAGACGCTTCCTGCCCCTCCCGGAACCGCCGATGACCGAGCGGGCGGACTGGCTGAGCTTCCCCGACGCGCCCCGAATCGTCCACCCGCCGCCGGGGCCTCGCTCGCGCGAGCTCCTGGACGGCCAGGCCCGTTGGGAGACGGACGCGATCGGTTATCCGCACTATTTCCCGATGGCACCGCGCGTCGGCCAGGGCGCGACGATCGAGGACGTCGACGGGAACCGGT
>JASHWY010000061.1 GCA_030043835.1 Thermoplasmata archaeon | reverse complement strand
GGGAGGGGGTTCACCACGTCGCCTTCCGGGTTCCGAGCGTGGATGCGGCGCTAGCGGAGCTCGCCGCGCGAGGGGAGCGCGTTGTCGATCGTACGTCGCGCCCCGGGGCAAGGGGCCGGCGAGTGGGATTCGCGCATCCTTCGGCGTTCGCGGGCGTGCTCGTCGAGTTCGTGGAGAGTCCGTGAGCCGCATTACCGAGGTAAAGGTCGCTCCCCTCTACGATAGCCGGGCGCACCTCACGGTCGAGGCGACGGTCACCCTCGACTCGGGAGCGCACGCTCGGGCCGGCGCCCCGAGCGGGGCCAGCACGGGGACCCACGAAGTGGTGGCGTTCCCCGACGGAGGGGTCCCCGCGGCGCTCGCCGCCTTCCGCGATCGGGCGAGGTCGGCCCTGATCGGGTTGGATGCCGCCGGCCTCTCCTCGGTCGATGAGGCGCTCCACCGCGCCGACGGAACCCCCAACTTCTCTCGAATCGGTGGCAACACCGCGACCGCGATCTCCGTCGCCACCGCGATGGCCCTCGGAGTGGAGAGCCATCGACCCCTCTGGAAGGTCCTCGCTCGTTCGGGGGTGGACGGGACGAGCTTTCCCTCGATCGTCGGGAACTGCATCAACGGCGGGCGTCACGCGATCGGTGGGCCCGAGATCCAGGAGTTCATCGCGTTCGCCGAGGAGAAGGACCCGGCCGATTCGGTTCGCGCCGCGATCCGGGTCCATGGGGTGATCGGCGAAGCCCTGGAGCGCCGCTTCCCGGGCCAGGCCCTCGGCCGAGGCGACGAGGGAGGTTGGGTGGCCGGGATCGGGAACGTCGAGGCTCTTGAGATCCTCAAGGACGCCTGCGCGAAGGTCCGGGACGAAACGCACCTCGCCGTGCACCCAGGGATCGATATGGCGGCGAGCGAGTTCTTTCGGGGTGGCCAGTACCGGTACCGGGACCGATCGCTCGATGAGGAAGGTCAGATCGGGTTCGTCTCCGAGCTCGTCGACCGGTACGGGATTCGCTACCTCGAGGATCCCCTCGACGAGGAGGCCTTCGAAGGGTTTGCGGCCGTAACGCGCGCCGTGGGCCGTCGCGCGTTGGTGGTCGGGGACGACCTCTACGTGACGAACGTCGTGCGCCTGGAACGCGGAATCACGTTGCGTTCCTCGAACGCGATCCTGATCAAGGTGAACCAAGTAGGGACCCTCACCGACACTCTCGCGACGGTCGACCTCGCCCGGCGCGACGGTCTCGCGACGATCGCGTCGCACCGCTCGGGCGAGGTCCCCGAGGGCTGGCTCGCCCACGTGGCCCTCGGAATCGGTGCTCGGGGACTCAAATGCGGGGTCTTGGGCGGGGAGCGGGTGGCAAAGCTAAATGAGCTCCTGCGGCTCGGCCGCGCCAACGGAACGTAGCATCGATGCCCGACGAGGAAACGCTGGTAGAGGAGCGGGGCATGGCGAGCGACGCCCAGGACACTCGCCCCGGTGAGCTCCTGATCCCCGAAGACAGGTACCTCACCTCCGGGGTGCACATCGGCACCCAGCAGAAGTCGGCGTCGATGCGCCGGTTCGTCTACAAGGTCCGGTTCGACGGGCTCCACGTCCTGGATGTCCGCGAGACGGACCGACGCATTCGCCTCGCCGCGGCGTTCCTTGCCCGGTTCCCGGCCGATCGGATCCTCGTCGTCTCGCAACGTCAGTACGGCCAGAAGCCGGTGAGGGTCTTCGCGAAGACGGTGGGGGCGGTCTCGTTCGCCGAGCGGTTCGTGCCCGGGTGCCTCACGAATCCGAACCTCGCCGAGTACTTCGAGCCGAAGGTGCTTCTCGTGACCGACCCCGCCACCGACCAGCAGGCGCTCAGCGAGGCGGTCTCGATCGGCATCCCCGTGGTCGGCCTTTGTGACGTTAACAACGAGACCCGAAACGTCGACCTCGTGATCCCGGCGAACAACAAGGGGAGGGTCGCCTTAGCGACCGTCTACTGGCTCTTGGCCCGCGAGATCCTTAAGGCGCGCGCGGGCGGCGCCGAGATCGAGTACACGCCGACCATCGCCGACTTCCAGGCCGCGCTATAAGCTCACCCCAGGGCGACCGGTACCCGTCCCCTTTTATCGGCAGGACGCCTTCGATTCTCGTGGGCCGACCGGGTTCTGGCCTTCTGGAACTTCTGATCGAGCACGGCGTTCCCGAAAAAGGGGCGCGGGTGTATCTCGCCGCGTGTCGTGCGGGGCCCCAGACCGCGAGCGAGCTCGCGCGCCTTTCGGCCGTGAACCGGGTTGAGGCGTACCGGTTCATCAAGCAGTTGTCGTCGGAAGGCCTCTTGATGCCGAACGGGGGTAGACCGCAACGGTTCGCCGCGCTGTCCCCCGACGATCTCCTCAATCGGTGGATCCACCGGGCATCCGACCGCCTCAGGACCCTGGAAGCCGGCCGCGAGAAGATCCTCGCGGACTGGGAGGAAGGCCGGATTGACCTCGACGGCCGGGACCCTCGCAAGTTCGCGGTGCTCGAAGGACGGGAGACGATCGACCGGTTCCTCTTGAAACGGATCGGGACCGCGGAACGTCGGATCCTCCTAAGCTCAAGCGGGCTCTCGCTCAGCGGGTTCATCGACGGAGGGCTCGACCGGGCGCTCCGCGAGGCGAGCAAGCGCGGCGTTCGGGTCCGTGTCATCACCGAGATCTACCCGCCGAACCTCTCCGACGCGAAACATTTCGCGGGGTTCGCGGAGCTTCGGCATTCGTCGAACCCCATCACGAACCGGGCGGTCGTGGTCGACCGTGCGGGCGCGCTCGTTTACGTTTCCGGCGAGGAGGGGCTCGGAAGGTCCGGCGAAGAGCAGGTGGCCCTTTGGTCGTCAGCCCCCATGTTCGTCCAGCTCGCGCGCGACTACCACCGACGGCTCTGGACCCCCGCCGTCCGTTCGGAAGCTCGATTCGTCGAGATCGAGAATCCCCCCGCGGCCGTCCTACCGGTCGTCGCGGGCAAGGAGGCGATCCCGTTCCAGCGGCTCAAGGAGATCGCGAAACTAGGGATGCGGGCCTCCGGCGTCAAGGAGTTTAATCTTCACCTTCCGGAGCTCATCGAAGCCATCGCGAAGCAGCTGGGGCGCGAGATCGCCGAGCAGATCGACGGACGGACGCCCGAAGAGGTGACGCGCGCCCTCCAGGGGTATTACGAGACCCACACCATGGGCCACCTCGCGATGGTCCGAGAGAAACCTCTCACGCTCCAGGTCCGGGGTTGCTTCGCGTGCACGAGCGATTCGCCCGAGATCGGTCGGGTGATGTGCCCCGCGCTCTTACGGAGCGTCCTCGAGACCCGCCTCGGCCACCGATGGGAGGTCTCTAAGCCCGACCCCACGAAGCACGCCTCGCGAGGCTGCCTGTTTACAGCGACCGCAGCCTGAGTCTCCTCGGACCCGACCGGTTCCCCTCCCCACCCGCCGATTCCGTTCGCGGACGCAACGCGGTGAGGGGCTGGCGGCCACCAGGTTCGTGTAGACCCATATCTACATATAGTCATGTTGATATGTCTCGACATGATGTCCGCGGCAACGAACCGCAAGGTCCTCGGGGAACGTCTCGAGAGACTCACCGGTGACGAGGCGGAGGGTTGCGTTCCGGAATACAAGGCTCTCGCCAAGAAGATCGTTAAAGCTCCCGGCTTCCCCGAGGCTCTCCGCCAGGTGAAGGCGCTCGCTGACGAGAACCGGCTCCTTGCGGTCTATCTGTTGAAGCGGCGTGGAGAGCTCTGCGCGTGCGAGATTCAGGCGGCCACAGGTCTCAGCCACGCCACCGTGAGCCACCACATGGCCGTCCTCGTCGCCGCGAGGATGGTGGACGCCCGTCGCGAGGGGAAGTGGATGTACTACCGCTTGAAGGAAGGGCGGGAGGGCGCTATCCCGTGACGCCCCGAGCTTCGAAGGTGCCGAGGCCGGACGCGCTAAGGGATCAGGTGCGCGATCGCTACGCCAAGATCGCGTCGGGAGAGGGGTGTTGCGGGTCCTCCCCGGACACGGCGTCCTGCTGCGGCGACTCGAAAGCATCGCTTAAGGTAGGCTATGCTGCCGAAGAGCTCGCGAGCCTCCCGCCGGGGGCCAACCTCGGTCTCGGATGCGGCAATCCCACTACCCTCCTATCGCTCACCCCGGGGGAGGTCGTGCTCGACCTGGGAAGCGGGGCGGGAATCGATTGCTTCCTCGCCTCAAAGAAGGTCGGTCCGAGAGGGCGGGTCATCGGCGTCGACATGGTACCCGAGATGCTGGCCAAGGCCCGGACCAACGCGCGGCGAGGCGATTACTCCAACGTCGAGTTCCGCCTCGGCGAGATCGAGCATCTGCCGGTCGCGGACGCTTCGGTGGACGTGATCGTCTCGAATTGCGTCATCAATCTTGCTCCCGATAAACAGGCGGTCTACCGCGAGGCGTTTCGAGTGTTGCGGCCGGGAGGGCGGCTCCAGGTCTCCGACGTGGTCGCAACCCGCCCTATCTCGAGGAGCGAGCGCGCCGATCCTTCCCTTTGGTCGTCGTGCTCCTCCGGGGCGATCCGATCCACGACGCTCAAGGCCCTCTTAAAGCGGGTCGGGTTCCACGGGGTCGTTGTCGACCTCGGGTCGTTCAAGGGCTTACCGGACACTCTCCAGGGTCAGGCATCCCTCGGGGTGGTGCCGGCGAACATTGTCGCGAGGAAACCCCGAAGGTGAGACCCCGTGCCGACGAAGACCGTGTTGTTCATCTGCGTCGAAAACGCCTGCCGATCTCTCATGGCGGAATCGATGTTCAACGCCGACCCACCTCCTGGGTGGATTGCCACGTCGGCCGGCACGAGACCCTCGTCCGCCCCGAATCCTCGCACCGCCCCCATGCTGGCGGAACTGGGACTCTCCCTTCCGCCCCACCCTCCCCAGCTCCTCACCACAGCCATGATGGACGGGGCCCGGGAACGAGTGACGATGGGATGTCTCGATGACGCGAGTTGTCCGGCCCATCTCAAGGGGCTCGAGCTTCGAGATTGGGCCCTCCCCGATCCTTCCCAGCTCGATGATGACAGCTTCCGGCGCGTCCGAGACCGGCTCGTCGCTCACGTGAAGGGGCTCCGGACCGAGCTCGTTCTCTCGGACCGGATCACCGCGGAACGCCTTCGGAGCGCGTCGCGGTGAACCGGGAGGCGCCTTCTCGCTGGGCGGCCGAAGCCGCCGGCACTGCCCTCCTCGTCGGCATCGGGACCGGTACGATCGTAGCGGCTGGCCGCGTCGGTGGAATTCCCCAATGGGCGATGGGAGTCTCGTGGTTCCTCGCGGTCCTGATCCCGATCGTTCTCTTCATCGAGATCTCCGGGGCTCACCTCAACCCCGTGGTGACGCTCTCCCTCGCCTTCAGCGGTCGTATCGCCTGGAAGGAGGCGCCCGGATATTGGATCTCCCAATTCGGGGGTGCGTTTCTGGCGAGCTTCCTGGTCCTCGTCACCTTAGGGGGAGGAAGCCACCTGGGGGCGACGTTGCCTGCGAACGTTGATGTCATGGGTACCTTCGGGCTGGAAACCGCGTTCACGGCGCTGCTGGTGGCCGCCGTCTTCCTCCTCGCCGATAGGGGAGAGGGCACGGCCCGCTGGAGGATCTTGCTTCCTCCGGGAGCGGTCGGCGTTTCGACCTACCTCATCGGGCCCTGGACCGGAAGCTCGCTGAACCCGGCCCGCAGTCTCGCGCCCGCCGTGTTGTCCGGAACCTACACCGACCTATGGGTCTACCTGTTGGCCGCCCCCCTGGCGGCGCTCGCGATCGCTGTGGTTTGGAAGCCGCGGGCGGTCGACCTGGCAGACCGGGGACCCGGACGCGTCGGCGATTCCCGTTGACGAACCCGCCTTTGACCCTACCCCCCTTCTGCGCAAGGCGCTCGGCGAGGGGAACAGCGTGCGACCCGGCCGCGTCAGAGGTCCCAGAGCCGAGAACTGCGACGTTCGGGTCTGGCCCGAACCTCGGGGAGGGATGCTCGGTGGGAACCGGCTCCTCCTACCGAATGGTTGATTTGCCCTGACCCTTGACCCCGGCGGACGTCGGTCCTGCGTCGTGCGCGGAGGGCAGGGAGAAGCAAGGATGGTGCTCAGGTTGAGTTCGCCGCAGTGGAAGCGCGGAGAGACGATTCCGAAAAAGTACTCGGGCGATGGAGCGGACGTCTCGCCTCCTCTCCTCTTTGAGGGGATCCCGCCGGGAACCAAGTCGTTCGCGCTGGTCTGCGACGACCCGGATGCTCCGATGGGAACCTGGGTCCATTGGGTCATCTACGACGTACCGGGAACCGCGAAGGGGCTCCCTGAGGGGGTCCCGACGGACCTGTCGCTCCCGGACGGAAGCAGTCAGGGGCGCAATAGCTGGAAGAGGTCCGGCTACGGGGGCCCGTCCCCACCCCCAGGCAAGCCGCATCGGTACTTTTTTCGACTCTACGCCCTACGCGAGCCGCTGGGAGCTGCCCCGGGTCTCGGTGCGAAGGAGATCGAGAACGGGGCCCGGGCCAAGGCCATCGAAACCGCCGAGTTCATGGGGACCTACGGAAGGAGCTAGTCGCGATTCGAGCGCCCGTCTCAGGAGCCGGATTGCCCGTCCGTCGGAGAGGTTCACCGAGGATTGCGGACCGAGCCGGGGAAATCGCCCTAACTAGGGCGGGGTGGACCCGTTCAACGATTCCGTTTCCCGTCGGAAGGTTCGGTCTTACGCTCAGGACCCCGTGCCCAAGCTCTGTACCAGCGGCGGGACGGACGGCTACGCGGCCGAGTGTGTTCGTCTAACGCTTCACCCTTCCGTCTCGCTTTCGGCAGACTCAGAGCGCCGTTCGCGGGCGGTAGACGGTCCCAAACAATAGTGGCGGTGCCGGGAGGACGCCCACGTAAACTGAGCCCATAGACGAGCGGAAATAGTCGGTCCCACTGGTACGCGGGGTGCACCCGTCTCGCGAAGCACCTAGGCCCCACGGCGGCCGCCTAGTGGACCGCCGGGTTCCCCCTGCCGAAATCGAGCGTCGGAGTCAGGAGTTCGGTGCCCTGCCCCGACTTCGCCCCTCGGTGGACGAGCTCTACGACCTCGAAAAGATCGGGATCGGCGCCTACAGCCCCCTCGAGGGGTTCATGGGCTCCGAAGAACTCGAGAGCGTCGAGCGTACCGGTCGCCTTCCGAGCGGCCTCCCGTGGACCATCCCCATTCTCCTCGCCCCGGCAGGCGCTGCGAACCGCAAGGTGATCGACGCTGCCGCCGTCGGTGAAGCGCTCGCTCTCGAGGACCGCGATGGTCGCCTCATCGGTGCGCTGAATCTCCGGGAAAAGTTCTCCTACGACCGCAGCCACCTGGCTCAGTCGATCTACGGTACCAACGATCCCGTCCACCCCAACGTGTCGGATCTCGCGAAGTGGGGAGAGACGTGCCTCGCGGGCGACGTGGACCTTCTGCGTCGCTTACCGCTTCCGGCCGGGCGATTCGAGCTGACTCCGACCGAAATGCGCGAGCTCTTCGTTGCGAAGGGTTGGTCATCGGTCGCCGCCTATCAGTGCCGGAACCCTCCTCACGTGGCTCACGAGTACCTTCAGCGAGTCACCCTCGAACGGGAGGACATCGATGGACTCCTGATCCACCCAGTCGTTGGGCGTTTGAAGAAGGG
>JASHWY010000009.1 GCA_030043835.1 Thermoplasmata archaeon | reverse complement strand
CTCGAGGGAAGGGACGAAGGATTTGCCCACTTTGAGCTCGATGCCCGACGGCGGGCTCGGTGGGATGGGCGTCGGGACGGCCTCGGGGACCTCGAGGGGGGTTCGCTCCGGCCCGGGAGCGGGCAGGGCAAGGATCACGGGAGCGGCCTCGGGTTCTTCGAGGCGGCCCTCCTCTCCCTCCAGCTCGGGCCCCATCGCGATCTCTTGCCCTTCGTCTGGGATCGTAGGGAGCGCGCTCGCGGCGGGTTCAGCTACGTGAGCGGTCGGACCGGGGATCGGTTCGGGTACGGCTACCTCTCCCGTCCCCTCGCGGACCGGCGAAATCGGCTCGGTCTGCCGGCCGGCCTCGCTCTCGCGATCGGTCAGTACGGCGGGTGCCGACGGGGGAGGCGAGGCCATCGCCGTCTCTTGAGCGGCCCTCGGCGCTTCGGACCCACCGGCCGACTTGGAGATTTCCTCCGTCGTTATGGCCACCGGGGGAGTCGGGAGAACCGTCGTGGAGGGAACGTCGGTGGCAAGCTCTTCCGGAGGGGCCGTAGCCAATGGAGCTGGGGCGGTGGAAGCCTCCGGCGCGGTTCCGCCTGCCGCGGGCCCCGGGGCTCCCTCGGGGAGAATCGTAGGCGGCCCTGGGACCTCGCCCGGCGAGGCTTCCGACTCGCTCCGGGTTGAAGGTTCGACCTCCGGCTCCTCTGCGTCCGACGGCTCGGGGAGCCAGGCCGCCGGGACGGGCGGGAGTTGGGACGGGAAACGCTCCTGGGGCTGGGTAATCGGACCCGCCGTCGCGGCCTCGGCGCCACGCTCCACGGCAGCAACAGGGACCGCTGAGGAGAGGGTCGCGCTTGGGGGCTTCGCCCGGGCTTCCTCCGCTCGCCAGTGTTCGAGCACAGGGCGGGTCTCCTCCTCCAGAGTCCGCAACCGTGCAGCGATCTCGCCGATAGGGGCGGAGGGAGGCTCGACGGCAGAACGAGGTCGCGACGTCGGGGCGACCCCGGCCGGGGAAGGTCCAGTTCCGGAGGCAGAAACCTCTTCCGGCCAACGGGCGGGCGGGATGACGGTTTCAGGAACCAGGGCAGGATGGTCGGCGGGCGCCGAGACCGGGGGTGGAGAGGTCGAGTCCGGGAGGGGTACCGTGACCCGAGGTCGTATCACCCGAGGTCGCTCGGGGACGTCACGGCCTAGGCTTCGCCAGAGCGCCTCCGCCACCCAGACCCCGAACCCGGGGAGCTCGACCACCTGCTCGAACGGCGCGTCGGCGTACTCCTGGACGGAGCGGAGACCCGCCTCCCAGCCGGAGGCGACCTTGGTGGGACCGAGCAGGGGCGCCCCCAACAGTTGATCGAGATCCTGCCCCAAGGAACGGATCGCTTCGGCTTCGGCGATCTTCGAGTCGTCCGCGTAGTCGACCTCGACCGCTTGGGGAACCGCACCGGGGGCCGGAGCTCGGGGCGCACGGGGTCGGGCGGGCCGATGCTTCTCCGGTCGGGGCGCGAGCCGGACGCCAGGAACGTGGAACCACCAGGCTGAGCCGGTGCGGGTCCGCCCGGTCGACCGGCCGTGAGGCTTCGCCTCCTCGACCGCCGAGGTAACCCGAAGCTCGGTGAGGCCGAGGTACTTCGCGATCGCCTCGCGCGCCGCGAGCAGCTCGGGGGCCAGCGGTTCGGCGGCGAAAACGATTGCGATGCGACGCTCTCCCGCCGTGAGCGGCCCCGAGCGCTTGAGACCGCGTTCGAGCCGGCGAACGAGCCAGTAGGCATCGGCCGACAGCGGGGGGATCGCCCGGCCTCCCCGGCCGACGCCCGCCGGGAGTTCAGCGTACAGTTCTCCGTGCGCCCAGGGGACGCGAACGACCCGGTCGGGGAGGAGGTCTACGTAGCCGACCATCGACGGGAGGATCCGGAACGTCTGACCGCCGACGACGACCGAGAGTTCCGAATCCGCTGCGGTCGGGGACCGTTTCGTCGGAAGACGGCGCAGCACGGCGATCACCTGCGACGCGATCTTCGGATACGCCCGCTGGATTTCCGACTCGATGGGATGCATCTCATGGCGCCGTCCGGCCCAAGGGCGACCCGGAGAGGCTACTTCGAAGTGTCCGACCCGGGCGAGACTCTCGAGGGTCGGCCCGTCGGCCCGGTAGAGGTCTCCCTCCTCGTCAGAGGTTAGAATCAAGGTCGCCGTCGGGAGGATCGTGCTCTGAGGGATTCCGTGGCTCGCGCGGAATTCGCGCAGTGCCCGAACGACCGAGCGCCACCGGTCCCACGCTTTCGCCCCGGAGTCGTCGAGGAGCGACCGGTCTGCGCCGACCGGCGGCTCCTCGAACAGACTCGACCGGCCACGGACGATCGCCTGATGGATCGACTCGGCCGCGTGGGGCTCGATCGGTCCCAAGACCGACATCGTCCCCCGGAGCACGTGGACGAGCGCGCGGAGCGCCGCCCGCTTCGTCGGAGCCGTCTCGCTGAGACGGAGGCGGTCCCCGATCGTCGTAAGGTAGAACGGAAGGTCCGAATCGAGGAATCGGGAGACCCCTTTGAGCGCGTGGGGCGCCGCCCAGCGGTCGTAATCGGCGAGGGCCTGGAGCCGCACCCGCTCCCATCGGGCCACCAACGCGCGGTCGATCGGCTCGAGCTCGCCGAGCGACCCGGCGATCGGTCGTAGGAACTCGGTGAGCATGGCAGGGTCGCACGGGGCGAGAACGTCGCGGGCGAAACACCACCAGCGGTCGATGCGTCGCCGCTCCTCCCGACACTGTTCGTCGAGCGAGCCTTGCGAGTTCGCCCGACTCCCCGCCCTCACGAGGGCGGACCGAACGGCATCGGCCCCATGCTCGCGGATCAGCGACGGGAGGTCGTCCGCGACGACGGTAGGAAGGTGCGTGAGGCCGAGCTCCCCCACGGGTCCGTCGAGTCCCGCGACCGCGGTCAAATGGTGGATGAGAGCCGAGGCGCGGCGGCGGTCGTTAAGGTAGAGGCGCGCCGTGTCAAAGGCCGGAAGAGGGTTCTGCCGGGCCCACGCCGCGATCGTCCCGGCGATCGACGGCAACAGCCGGCGCCGCGCGGGCCGCGTCTTTCCCCCGCACGAGCACTTCGCGGGGCCCTCGGGAGGAGCGAGGCGTTCGCACCCGGTGCATTCGCGGAGCGTCACGGCCTCGGGGCTGTCGGTCGTCGACGCTTCGCTCACCGGCCAAGCGGCGACATCGATCTGACCGAGCGGGAGCTCTCCCGGGAGGAGGCGAGCGTACTCGACGGCGACGCTCGGGGGGAGGCGTCCGGGGGCGAGGCACCACGTCCGTGCCGGGATCCAGATGGTCGCGCCGCCGCAGATCGCGCAGTGAGGGACGCCCCGTCGCACCCTCAACTCGGCAAAGATCATGCCGTTCTCGGTCAAGTCCCGCACGACGAACTCGTCGGTGGTGGTCAAGTCGAGGCCGGCGTACTTGTGCATCAAGAGGGGGTCCATCTGCCCCTTCGCGTTGACGAGAGGCCAACCCGAGACGCCCAGCCTCGCCGCAAGCTGCGCGTCGGCTCCCCCGTGTCCCGGGACGAGCGGGACTATTCCGGTGCCGGAATCCCCGACCTCCGTTGTGGCCTGAAACGTTCCCGAGGGGGGCGCGAGCGCCTCGCCCATCGGGAACTCGTGGCGCAGGGGGTAGCCGTACGGGAGGTCGTGGAGATCGTGGCCCGGTATCTCGTCGATGATCTCGAACTCCGCGCCCGGGATCCACGTCTTGAGCCGCGGGAGCGACGAGCGCGATGTAAGAACGAGCTCTTCGGCCCCCTTGCGACGGTAGCGCACCAACGTGTAGACCAGATCGGGATGGACGAGAAGAGCGCTCGTGCCGAGGATCCGCCAGGGCGCGTCGACCCATGCGAGAGCGTGGGCCTCTCGGGCACGGCTTAGGACCGGGAAACGTACGAGGAACGTCGGGCCGAGCTCGTCCTGATAGATGAGTCGGTCGGGGCAGCGAGGGGTCCCGCACGACGGGCAGAATCGCACCGGACCGTCGTGCAGCTCGAAAAGGCCCTGGTTCGCGAGGCGCGAGACGATGTGTTGGACCGCGTCCGGCCGCTTCTCGTTGTCGAAGGGGCGGCCGCTCGCACCGCCGGTGACGATCCCCAGCGAGGTGAGGAGGGCGCCCACTCGTTCCTCGGGATCGACGCCTCGCAAGGTCTCCGCACGGAGCGTCCCGATCGCCCGCCGCCCGGCGATCGCAAGGTACCGCGCGTCGACATCGGCCGCGACCGCGCGCTGGGCGACGAGCTCGTCCCGGTCCCCGGGAGCGAACGTCCCTTCGAACTGACAGACGCGGGGCCCATCGTTCGCGCCCACCGTTCCGTCGGGCCGAAGGAAGGCCCGCCCGCGCCAGAACGCTCGGGCCTCCCGCTCGCAATCGGCGGGATGGTGCATGTCGGAGAGTTGAACCATAGCTTACCGTCTTCGTCGCCGGGGTCAAAGAATGCGCCGCCGCGAGAATAAACCCTGCCCTCGAACCGCGAGGGACCTTTGCCCCTTTTGACCCGGGGCAACCGTTATGCCGCCCCACAACTCCCCGAGCCTCCGAGGCACTCCCGATGGCCTGGACGCAGCAAGAGGTTCGCGAGCTCAAAGAGGGCCGGTATTTGCTCATCGACGACGAGCCGTGCCGGATTTTGAGCATCCAGACGTCGAAACCGGGAAAGCATGGCGAGGCGAAGGCGCGGATCGACGCGGTCGGCATCTTCGACGGCGCGAAGCGGAGCGTCGTCTTTCCTGTGAAGCACAAGGTCCAGGTCCCGATGATCGGGAAGAAACAGGCCCAGGTCCTGTCGCTCACCGACGCCGAGGTTCAGCTCATGGACTTGGAAACGTACGAGACGTTCTCGCTTCCGCTCGACGCGAACTTGAAGGGCCAGCTCACCCCCGGTTCGGAGGTCCAGTACTTGGACGCCATGGGCAAGCGCCAAATCTCACGCACGTAGTGGGAGCGCCGGGCGTGAGTCCCGACCGCCGCTCTCGGGGTTCTCGCTTGATTAATAAGGAGGTCCGGGCATGAAACGATTGCCCGGTTCGCCGGAGCGCTCGGTTCGTGCGCGCCGGGATTAGGGGGGACGAGAGTACGTCGGGACCGGGAGGAATCGGGTCCCTGCCGTCGTCCCGGCTGACCCGGATCCTGCAGGAAAAGGCCGAGGCTCTCAAGAAAAAGCGGCAGGTCGCCGAGCAGTTCCAGAAGGAGGCCGAGGACCAGGTCGCCCTTCTCGAGCGGCTGGGAATTCTTTCGCCGGATGCTTCGGAACGGCTCCGACGTCTCAAAGAGCTCGCCCGTCGCTCCGAGTGGGACTCGGTCGAGACGGAAGCGAAGGCGTTTCTCGAGTACCTCGCGAAAACCGTTCCGGCGTCGCTTGAGAGCCGTCGACAGAAGACCGTCGAGTCTCTCGATCGGCTTGCGGGAAGCGGCGTCGCCGTCCCGCCGGCCGTCAAGTCCGAGCTCGACGCGCTCGCCGGTCTCCCCGCCGACTCCCCGTGGACGGAGAACGTGGGACGGCTCGTTCGCGTCGAGGACGCTCTCAAGACTGCTGAGAGCGAGTACATCCAGCGGGCCCGAAGCCGGGCTCTCGAGGTCGCCCGCTGGGCGGGTCTTTCGGGAGAGCCGCTCGCGGCGTTCGACCGGAAGCTCGAGGAGGCGGCGATCCTCGCTAGGGACGGCCGGCTCAATGAGGCCAGCGAGGCGATCACCCACCTACTGCGGACGGAGCTCCCCGAAGCCGTGCGCCGCCGCGAGAGGGCGCGCGAGGGGGCGGAGCGTCTCGTCGCCGCCGCCAAGGAGTACGCGACCCCCGCCTCCGCGCTCGAGGCAGCGTTGCGCGCCGACGCGGACGCCGACCCTTCGCGCTGGCCCGGGACGGTCGCGGCGATGGAAGACGCGATCGCCGAGGTCGGAGAAGCTCTGAGGGAAAGGGCGTCCCAGGTTTTGGCGGGCCTTCGGACCACGCTCGCCGCCATCCCCGAGTTCGGGGTCGACGCCGGAGCCGCTCGGCTCACGGTGGACGAAGCAATCGCGAAGCTGCCGGCGGTCCCGCCCCTCGAGGTCGCTCCCCTCCTCCAGGAGACCCGACGCGCCGCGGAGGAACCGATCGTTGCGGTCGTTGCGGGCCTGCTCGACGAAGTGAGGCCCCGGATCGCCGAAGCGCGACGCCTCGGTCGAGACCCAAGCGACGTCTTTGCCGCGATGAATCGGGCCCGGGAGGCGCTACGGCTCAAGATCTACTCGGAAGCGCTCGCCTCGAGCCAGGAGGCCCTCGACCGGGCCTCGCGTCTCACCGAGGACATGGACACGGTCCACGAGGAGATCGCAGCGCTCGAGGAGATGCTCGAGCGGTTCAAGAAGACCGGCGTCCCGACCGACCCGTACGAACCCCATCTCGCGAAAGCCCGCGCGCTCGTCGAAGGGGCCGACGTGGCCGGCGCCCGGGCCGCGCTCAAGGACCTCGTGCTCCAGGTCGGACGCGACGCCCTCCAATTCCTTCGGCAGCGGTGGGTCGCCCTCGACAAGGTGCGCGACTACGCCCGAGAGCGCGCGTTCCTTCCGGCGGACGGCGACCGTTCGATGGCCAAGGCGCACGAGTTCCTCGACACGGGCGACTTCGCCGCCGGGGCCGAGGAGATGGCCCGGGCGGAGGTCGATTTTCGCAAGGCCGCCGCGCCCTACATGGCCCGTCGGATCGAGGAGATGGAGCAGGGCTTTGCAGACATTCCCGACGAGTCCCTCACCGCCAACGTCCGCCGGTCGCTCGCCGACGCCGACGTGACCCTTCGGGTGAAAGGCGACCTCATCGCGGCGATCGACAGCTTGAAGCGGGCCGAACGCGAGTTTGCGGCGGTCTTTGCGACCCACGCCTCTGCGCTCGTGGAGATGCTCGCGGAGGAAGGGCGCCTCCTCGAGGTGATGGGCGGCGCCACCGACGAGATCCAGCGCCAGATCGACGAGGTCGAGCAGATCTTCAACATGGGGGACTTCGTGAAGGCGTCCCGCGCCTCCCAGGAGATCCGGACCCGGGCCCGACAGCAACAGCTCGTGCGCAGCGAGGAAGCGGTCTCCCACGCCAAGCTCTCGCTCGTCGAACTCGAAACGATGGGCCTCGACCTGGGAAAGTTTCGAAACCAGCTCGACGAGGCCCAGTCCTCGTCGAAGGCCGGTCGTTACCAGGAGGCCTTCTCGACCGCGACGGCCCTCGAAGAGACCGCGGGGAGGACCCGCGCCGCCGCTCAGGCGATCCTCGACGAAATCGGCCAGGTGCAGGATGAGCTCGCTCGCCTCAGGGACGTGGGGCTCGACCCCGCTCCCTACTACGAACCGCTCC
>JASHWY010000060.1 GCA_030043835.1 Thermoplasmata archaeon | reverse complement strand
CCCGAGATGGAGGCGGTCGCACGCTCTTCCGCGCGATTCCGGGGCCTCGGTCTCTGGCTCGTCTTCGCGACCGCGCTCGTGAGCGGCGTTTCGACGTTCGTCAACCTCTACGCGGTCAAAGGAGCCAACTCCGATGCATTCGTTACCGTTCGGAATCTCGCGACCGCCCTCTTCCTCGTCCCTATCGCCCTGCTGGGGAGCCGATCCGTGCGAGCGCCGCTCCGACCCGTGGACTGGGGTCGCCTCGCGATCATCGGGCTCATCGGCGGTGCGATCCCGTTTATTCTGTTCTTCCGCGGGGTGGAGCTCGCCACGGCCGCGGGAGGCGGAGCGACCGCGTCGTTCGTGTACCGCACCCTGTTCCTGATGGCAACGGTCTTCGGTATCGTCTTCCTCAAAGAGCGTTTCCACCCCCGAGTCACGGTCGCCGCCGTCCTGCTCCTCGGGGGGAATCTCCTCCTGCTGTCGTTCATATCCCCGATCTTCACCGACGGGACCCTCTATGTGTTTGCCGCGACCGTCCTCTGGGCCGTGGAGTACACCGTGTCGCGGCGGGTCCTTCGCCACCTCCCCTCGACGACCGTAGGGCTCGGACGGATGGGCTTCGGCGCCGCGTTCCTCTTCGTCTATCTCGGCGCGACCGCCCAGTTGGGCGCGATCGGTCACTTCACGGGGGGCCAGTGGGAATGGGTTGCCCTCAGCGCGATCCTCCTCACGGCGTTTGTGGGAACGTGGTACGCCGGCCTTAAACGGACCGAGCTCGGCATCGCCACCTCGGTCCTCGTTCTTGGCTTCCCGGTGACCTGGCTCCTCACCGTCACGGTCCAGGGGGCACCCCTCGTGCTCGCCCAGGTCGCGGGCGCGATCGTCGTGTCGGCGGGGGTTCTCCTCGCCGTCGGTAGGGTCGCGCTGAAGGACGCTTGGACGAGCTTGGTCCGGGCGGCCCACCCCATGCCGGAGGCGTGACCCGGCATGGACGGGGTGCCGCTCTGCGCCCGGTTCAGCATCGCGACGAACCGCCTCCAGTACTGCGGACCCGACGGGGCCGACTCCCTCCTCTACCGGGCCATCACCGAACGCGGGGATACGGCGGAGGCCCGGGAGGCGCTCCGACGGTTCGAGGCGCTCGCGCCGTATCTCGAGCTCATCGGGGAGAACCACGGCCTCGACCCGTTCGACCTGAGGGTCGTCGAGGCGTACTGGATCGGCAACGAGCTATTGGACTCCTTTGACCGGAGTGACTTCGCGAGGCTCCTCGATCGGCTCGTTCACCGCGGGCTACCGAGATCGCTCGCCCGCCGTCTCACGGAGCACCTCCCGACCCACCCGATCCCGCACCACGCCTTCCACGTAGGCTTCGTTGGGGTCGGGAACGTGACCGGCCACGTCGCCACGACGCTCGCGAACATCGAGGCATGCCGACCATCGTGGGGGGAGGTGCGGGGGCTCGGCGATCGCTCCCTCACGCTCTCCGCCCCGTCGCTGGCCTGGGAGGCGGGTCGGATGCGCTTAGGACCGGCGAGAACGGTCGTTCTGCCCTACGACGCGAAGGTGATTCCCCGAGTCACGCGGGGCGATACGGTCGCCTTCCACTGGAGCACTCCCGCGCTCCGACTGGATCCGGACGAGGGGGCGCAGCTGCGGCGGTACACGGAGCTTTCCCTCGCTGCAGCGAGCGAGGCGTTTCCGGGCCCCGGTGGGACGCTCAGGGTCCCCGGGGGGACCTAGGGGCTCGACTCCTTCGAACGGTGAGCGACCGGGCGTCGAGCCGATACGCCGCTCGAGGGTTGGCCCTTCGCCGAGGGCCGAGTCGCACGAACGACCGCCCGCACGAGGTCGTCGCGGGTCACGATCCCCACCAACCCGCCGTCTCGCACGACCGGAAGCCGGTTGACCTCGTTGTCCCGCATCGCCTCCGCGGCGACCTCGAGCGGAGCCTCGGGAGCGACCACGAGCGGCGGGCTTGACATCACGTCCCGGACCGGAGTGCGCTCGAGCTTCTCGCGGAGCGTCCAGAGCGTGACCGTCGGCTGGTCCGCGAGCTCGACCATGAGGATGTCGAGGAGTCCCTTGATCGCGGGGAATCCGGAGGATCCCGAAAGGACGCGGGCGATGTCCCGCTGGCTGAGGACGCCGACCACACGTCGCGAAGCGTCGGTGACGGGTACCCCCGTGATGTCGTGGCATCGCATCAACATCACGGCGTCGAACAGGCTGGCGTCGGTACCGATCAGGATCGGCCTCACGCTCATCACGTCGGAGACCCGGACGTTGTACGCAAGGGGGATCTCTACGGTGGGTGCCGCGCGGGGCCCTCGCCGCCGGGCTCGGGAGAGGCGTGACGTCCGTTTCGGGCCCCTCCGCCGCTTCGCGGGCATGCTAGCCCCCTAACCTCGCGCGGCTATCAATTTCGCGTTGAACCGGACTGACCGATTCTGATGGCGTTCCGCCGGAACGTCCCACGGCGGGGACGGTCAAACGGATTTAACACCGTTCTTTATGCTTCGCGAGGTGAACCGTTCGCTATGTCCCCGTCGTCGGCGAATCCGACCCCCTCCGGGTCGAGCCCGTTCGGCCTTCCCGATGTCGCAAAGGAGCTCGAGCGCGAGGGCGTCGAGGTCCTCCTACCTCTCTACTCCAGAGCGATGGAGATCTCCGAGAAGCTCGCGGACGGAAAGCTCGTCGATGCCGACTACCTCGATCGAGCGATCCGCCTCTGGAGCCGGTACCTCGGCGAAGTGCACGCACCGCGGCTCGAGCTGTTCCTCGAAGCGGTCCCTCGGGCAACGGGTCCGGTCGGGTCCGGCGAACGATCCCCTCGCTTCCGCTCCCACCGGGCGCTTACGAGGGAGGGGGCTTCCCCGGCCGAATGGGACACGGACCAGCTCAACGAGATCCGTGAGGACAAAGTCCGGGTGGCCGAGCGGTGGGGCGGCCTTCGCGATGGGGTCGCTGCGTATCGCGGCAAGCTGTTCCGGGCGGCGCAAGGGCTCGCCTCCCTGCT
>JASHWY010000008.1 GCA_030043835.1 Thermoplasmata archaeon | reverse complement strand
AAGGCCGGGGCGGTCATCTCGTGGGGCCGTTCGGGCTTCCGTTCTCCCAGCGGAGGATGCTCGCGCGCGGGTGGATCACCCACCGCACTCTCCTCGAGCCCGCGAGGCTCCCGCCGTACCAGGGACGGACCGGCGACCAGGTCGTCCTGCTTTCGGGAACACCGCGCTCCGAAGCGAGGCCCGAGGTGCTCTTCTCCGCGCTGACCCGCGAGTCGAGGGTCTTTCCGTTCCTCTTCGTTGCGGGAACCGACCGATGGCTGTTAGGGGCTCTCGGGGGCTCCTCGCCGACCGTCTCAGACGGCGACCCTCGCCGGCCTGTCCTGCCGACGATCCGCGAATACCTCGAGGGAATCGAGATCGCTCAGGAGGCTGCGTCGTCGTTCACAGCCCCAAGGGACCACCGGTACGAGCAACTTCTCCCTCGGGAAACCGTCACGCCCGCGAAGCCCTGATATCCTTGGAACCGTCCTTCGATCGGGGCGCGTAGCCTAGCCTGGATAGGGCACCGGGTTCCTAACCCGGCGGTCGAGGGTTCAAATCCCTCCGCGCCCGCTTGGATTCGGACAAGTAGTTGTTCGCGCGCCTCCGACTCCGGGCCACTGGTGGCGCGAAAAGGACCGGTCAGCTCGCGAGGGTTACCTAGCGAGTCCCGACGTGTGGGTCCCGTCCGACCGGGCGTGGGACGCCGAGATCTGCGGGTGGGAAGCGAGTGGGCGCCGATCCGGCCGCACGACCCGCCGACCGAGCGGGCGTCCCCCACTTGGCGTTTCCTAAGGTACTTATCCCGGAAGGTGAGTAGGCGCGAGACTTTCCCATGAGGGCGAATCGCGTTCCGAGCGCCTCCCGTGCGTGGGCCGCCGTGGTCGTAACGTTGGTCGTACTGTCGGCGATGGGTCTCGCCCTCGTGGCCTTCGGCGCTCGCTCGGGCTCTCCGTTGGACCCCGGACTCTCGGAGCGGGTGCCAGGGGCACTGCCCACTACGGGTCTCGCCGCCTCGCTGGCCCGCGGGCACCTCGACGCGCCGGACCCAACGGCCTCGACGTTCGGAACCGTCCTCGACACATTGACGCTCCTGAATGACACCCTGGAAGGGGGCAACTTCGTCCCAGACAACGGAATGGGTCCCGATTCGGTCGCGTACGACACCGCGAGCGGTCGGCTCTTCGTCGCCGACTACGTCTCCGACAACGTCATTGTCGTCAATGGGGCGACCGATTTCGTCGTCGGCCAGGTCGCCGTGGGGAGCGAACCGTACGGCATCGCCTACGACGGCGCGAACGGGTACGTGTACGTCGTGAACTCGTATTCGTCCGGGAGCCAATCCGGAAACGTTACGGTGATCAACGGGGCGACCGACGAGGTCGTCGGCTGGATCGCGGTCGGATACTACCCGGACGGCATTGCCTACGACAGCGCGAACGGATACCTATACGTCACGAACGGCGACAGCGATACCGTCTCGGTCGTCAATGGCGCCACCGACAGTGTCGTCGATACGGTTACGGTCGGGCACCTACCGGATAGCGCTGCGTTTGATGGCACGAACGGGTACGTTTACGTGACCAACTATGACAGCGACAATGTAACGGTGATCAACGGGGCCACGGAGGCGACCGTGGCGTCGGTCGGTACTGGAAGTGAACCATGGGCCTCGACCTTCGACAGCGCCAATGGCTACGTCTACGTGGCCAACTTCGGTTCCAACAACGTCACGGTCATCAACGGAGCCACCGACACGGAGGTGGGTAACGTCGCCGTCGGGATTGGGCCTGACGGCATCGCCTACGACGGAGCGAACAAGTACGTCTACGTGGCGAACACGAACACTACCTGGGGCAATGTCACGGTCATCAATGGCGCGACGGACTCGGCGGTCGCCTCGGTTCCCACGGGGCACCACCCGGAAGGCGTCGCGGTCGATAGCGCGACGAACGTCGTCTACGTCGCGAACTACGACTCCGGCAACCTGACCGCGGTCGACGCCGCGACGAACACGTTCTCGGGATGGGTCCGGCTCGGAGTGTACCCGGACGGGATCGCCTACGACAGCGCGAACGGCGATCTCTTCGTAACGAACTACTACACGGATAATGTGACCGTTGTGAACGGCGCGACCAACGGGGTTGTTCGGTGGGTCGGGGTCGGAGGCTATCCGTACGCCGCGGCCTTCGATAGCAAGAACGGTTACGTCTATGTGGCCGACTACTCCACCGACAACCTGACGGTCCTTAACGGTGCGACCGACGCCGTCGTGGGGTCGGTCGATGTCGGGGCCGGACCCGACAGTGTCGCCTACGACAGCGCCAACGGCTATCTCTTCGTGAGCAACTTTGTCTCCAACAACGTGAGTGTCATCAACGGAGCCTCCGACTCCCTGGTCGCCACGGACAATGTCGGCGTCGAACCGGAAGGGGTCGCCTACGACAGCGGGAACGGAAACGTGTACGTCGCGAACTACGACTCCGACAACGTCACCGTCATTAACGGCACAACGGCGGCGATCGTCCACTGGGTAGGCGTGGGGCACGGGCCGAACGGCGTCGTTTACGACAGCGCCGACGGCTATGTCTTCATTGCCAACTGGAAGTCGGACAACGTCTCGGTGATCAGCGGAGCGACGGAAACGGTGGTGGGTTCGGTCACCGTGGGTGCCGAACCCTACGCCCAGGCTTTCGACAGCGGCAACGGCTATGTCTACGTCGCCAACTACGACGCGGACAACCTGAGTGTGATCAACGGCTCGACCAATTCGCTCGTGGGCACCATCGACGTGGGCTATGGGCCCGACGGCGCCGCCTACGACGGCGGGAACGGCGACGTCTACATCGCCAACTACGACTCGGGCTCGGTGTCGATCATCGGCGCCTTGACGTACTCGGTCACCTTCAGCGAGACAGGGCTCCCCTCCGGCACCAGCTGGTCGACCACCCTAAGTGGCTCGACGAAATCGTCGGCGACGGCCTCAATCGTCTTCACCGGCGAGGCGAACGGTCAGCACCCGTTCGACGTCGGGGCCGTCAGCGGCTACACCGCGAGCCCCGCCAGCGGCAACGTGACCGTCAACGGGGCGAACCTGACGGAATCGATCGCGTTCTCGAAGAGCACGACTCCCCCGCCCTCGAGCTCGCCCACGTTCCTCGGCCTCCCGGCTGCGGAAGGATATGGGTTGCTGGGCGGCCTCGTCGCGGTGGTGGTGGCCGCTCTCGTCGTGGTGCTGCTACTGCGCCGACGGCGGAAGGCATCGCCTGTCCCCCCGCCGGCGAGCGGAAGCTCCCCGCCCGCGAACCCGCCCGGCCCGAGCTGAACGTCCGTCCGACGGGGGCACCGGCGGCTCCTCACCGGGGGGGTGTCCCAGATCCAGGGCAGCGCTCGGGCCACGGCAGGCTCGGACGTCCCTCGGCCCGCGGCGGAACGAATCCGAGACTGCGGCAGTAGTGCGTAGGTCCAGCGCGTTATGCGGCCTAGATCGAGATTCCCGTGAACCCTGGCTCTATGCGAGAATGGCATCCCACTTTGTAGCACACGGCCGGCGGAACCCGCTGGATTCATGCGTGGGGGTGCTGGCCCGAAGGAGGGACCCTTTCCCGCGACAAGGGATTCTCGCAGGGAGGGGGGTTTGGCGGAGTGGGCACCGGTCCCGGGAACACCGTTCGAAGCCTCGGACGGGTTGAAACAGGAGGATTCGAACAAGACGTTAGTCGAATCCCTCCGTGCCCGCTCCGTCAGACGCCGGCCCCTGTAACGCCCGAGATCGGCCCGGAGCCCTTCGACTCGGTCGTCGATCCCACCGGTCGGTCGTAGGACGCGCAGCCCCACGCGTCCCACTTCAAGCCTCGGGGGCTCGCTAAAGATTCTCGCTCGCCCCCGCGGCATGATGGGGACACGGGCTCGCGGCTCGCTCACATCGCTCGCCGCGAGCCCTGCGCGCTCGCTTCGCGCCGATGACCGCGATTAGCGCGGAACGCGCCTCCGAGATCGGCATCGCGAACCCGTCTCTCCGCGACCTGGTCGCATCGCTGCGGACGGTAAAGCTCCCCGGGAACCCCGCGACGTATGCGCACCGGGCGTATCTCCGCGACCTCGGCCTGCGGTGTCACCCGACGAGCCACCGAGGGCTCGGAACCACGACCATGGAGCGCGTGAAAGAGCTCCGGTAGTGCTGGTAGGACTGAGCGCGGAACGGAGAGGAGTCACGGTTTAAATCCCGCGTCCTTGAGCGAGGAGAGCCGGGGCCATGCGCACAGACCCCGTGAAGCCGGGCGATACCGCGGAGATTGTCCGGTTGCTCACGGACCAAGCGAAAAGGTTCCACGAGCTGGACGATCGCTTGGCAGGTCCCCTTCTTCCCGAGCAGTATGAGAGATCGGTCGGGGCGCGGCAGGGTCAGGATCTCGTCGCGCAACTGGTCACGCGTGACGAACGCGGAACGGTGGTCGGCTTCGGCGAGCCCCGCGTTCAGGCGCTGCCCGAGGGCCATGGGTGGCTAGGGTTTGCCCCTCGTGTCGGAGGAGTTTGGAATGTGTTGGCAGTCTCCGCGCCTGGGAATTCGGACCGTGGAGGGGCGCTGGTCGCCCTCGTTGAAGCCGCTCGGGAGTTGTGGAAAGTAGAGGGGCTGACCGGCGAGTACATTCTCTGGCCCTCGATGGACCGAGAGTTGCTGCCAGCGATGGCCGAGCTCGGCCTCATCGCATCGGGCCATTACGCGCACGCTTTCCCGGACGTGAGTTTTCCCCCGGGTCCGGGACAGAGGCTGTGTCGACCCGCGCGTTACGAGGACTATCCGACGGTGTGGCGTCTCCGATCAGAACAGTCGGACTACGAACTTCAGCATTCTCGATTTCGGGTTCAGGGCAACCCGCCCGACGTCGAGCCGGGCTTTCGACGGCAGTTCGAGCTCGCCCTCGACGGCGGCTCGAACAAGGACACGCGCCCACAGATTTCCGTCATGGAGTGGGAGGGGTCCGTGGTCGGATTCGTTGAATCGGAGGTGCAGACGATGGTCCCGGGGAACCCCAGCCACCTTCCCGAAGGGCGCTACGGATACATCGATAACGCCTGCGTCATCTCGTCCTCTCGCGGACGGGGCCTCGGCCGGGACCTGCTCGAGTACGCCCGAGGCCGGCTCGCTGAACAGAACCTGAAGGGCCTCGTTCTCTGGTATTTCGCGGACAATCCGCTGGCTAGCCACTTCTGGACCCGACTCGGCTTCCGAAATCTCATTACCCGCTTCGAGCGAAGGTACGACCTCCTGCCTCAGGGCCATACAGCGACGTAACGAGGCGTCCGCGGGTGGACTTGGTTCTCAGGAGACTCGATGGCGAACTTCGCGTTCGTTCCCGAGGCCCGTTCTCTCGC
>JASHWY010000059.1 GCA_030043835.1 Thermoplasmata archaeon | reverse complement strand
CTGCGGCCCCTACCGCAGCTGGATCAGATGCGTACATCGCATCCCTCCGCGTCCGATCGAGTCCTCGAGATCGATGCCGGTCTGGCCGAGGAGAGCTTCGGTAAGGTGCTTATCGAAGACGTCGCAGAGAAGGTACGGGTGCGAGAGGGCGCTGTGTCGGAAGATGCAGTTCGTCCGGACGATCCGGATCTGGCCTTGGCTCGACCGCTCGATCGCGCACCGGAAGCCGAGACGGTTGAGCACCGCGACCAAGTTCTTCGCGCGCTCCTCGGTCGACCCGCCCTTCTGAACCTCGTGAGCGACCTCGCGGGCCATCCGCTCGGCAGCCTCGGCAAAGAGGGCGCTCACGTACCCCTCGCCCTCTCGGTCGAGAAGCTCGTCGACGACCGTGTCAAGGATGAGATCGTAGTTCTTCGGGAAGAGGTCCTGCCCTCGACCGGTGAGGATGTAGCGCTTCCGTGGGCGTCCTACGCCTTCCCGACGGAAGGACGGAACCACGAGGCCGCGGTCCTCCATCCGCGAGAGGTGACCGCGGGCGGCGCTCTCTTGGATGCCGAGCTTCTTCGCGAGGTCGCGCGCCGTGCGCGGAGCGCTCGCGAGCTCTTCGAGGATGCGTCCTCGCGTTCCTTCGAGCTCTATGCTCTCGATGGCTGCCATCGCTCCCGGTGACCCACTTCTCGAGCCCTTCTTGGGGGCCGAGATTTACACACCGCGCCATGCTTAAATAACGGTATCGGCTCGTACGCTCAGAGGTCTATGCCAGGCGACGCGCCGGTCCACACCCTCGAGATCGAGGACCTTCACGTCGAGGTGGCCGGAAAGGAGATCCTGAAAGGCGTTACGCTGAGCCTCCGCAGCGGAGAGCTCACGGCGCTCATGGGTCCGAACGGGTCCGGTAAGAGCACGCTCGCCTACGCCCTGATGGGGCATCCCAAATACAAGGTGACGAAGGGGAAGGTGCTCCTCGACGGACAGGACCTCCTCAAGATGAGTGTCGAGAAGCGCTCCCGCGCCGGCCTCTTCCTCGGCTTCCAGTATCCGCAGGAGGTCTCCGGCCTCTCGGTCTCGAAGTTCCTGTGGACCGCGTACATGCAACGGCACACCGCCCAGGACGCAAACGCGAAGCAGTACGACGCCGACCTCAAACAGCACTTGGGCTATCTCGAGATGGACGAGTCGCTGCTGAAGCGTTCCCTGAACGAGGGATTCTCGGGAGGCGAGAAGAAGCGAGGCGAGGTCCTTCAGATGGCTACGCTCAATCCGATCTTCTCGATCCTCGATGAGCCGGATTCCGGCCTCGATATCGACGCGGTCCGCGCCGTGGGCGAAGCCATCGCCAAGATCCACGCTCAGCGCGGGTCCGATGCTGGGTTCCTCGTGATCACGCACTATCAGCGAATCTTGAAGTACCTTCGACCCGACCGAGTCCACGTGATGGTCGACGGGGTGATCGCCCTCTCGGGAGGCCGGGAGCTCGCCGACGAGCTCGAGGCGAAGGGGTACGACTTTGTGAAGGTCGGCGTCCCCGGGGCGAGCTAGGGGCGACGACCTAGCCTCAGGCGATCGGGAACGAAGGGACCGATGGACGTCGAGCGGATCCGGCAAGACTTCCCGATCCTCACCCGTCCCTTCCACGGACGCCCGCTCGTCTACCTCGACTCTGCCGCGACTTCTCAAAAGCCGACGTCGGTCATCGAGACCGAGACCCGGTACTATAGCGAAGAGAACGCGAACGTCCACCGGGGCGTCTACGCCCTCAGCATCGAGGCGACCGAGGCGTACGAGGCCGCCCGGGAACGGGCGGCGAGGTTCCTGCATGCGAAGGACGCCGCGGAGGTGGTCTTCGTGCGGGGAACGACCGAGGCGATCAACTTGGTCGCGACGAGTCTGGGCCGTGGGTATCTCAAGCGCGGCGACCGGGTCGTCGCGACGGTCATGGAGCACCACTCGAACATCGTCCCGTGGCACTTCCTGAGGGAAGCGCCGGGGATCGACCTCGAGTTCCTCGACATCGATGAGGACGGTCGCCTCGCGCTCGACGAGCTCGACAGCCTCCTCGACCGGCGCACGAAGGTCGTCACGCTGACCCACGTCTCGAACGTGCTCGGAACGGTCAATCCGGTTCGCGAGATCGCGGACCGGGCCCACGCGGTGGGAGCGCTCGTGGTCGTCGACGCCGCCCAGTCGGCGCCGCATCTTCCGATCGACGTGGGAGCCCTCGGCGCGGATTTCCTTGCGTTCTCGGGGCACAAGACGCTCGGTCCGATGGGGATCGGCGTCCTCTGGGGACGCACCGACCTCCTCTCGCTGATGCCCCCGTGCATGGGGGGCGGCGAGATGATCAAAGAGGTCCACGAAGACCGTGTCTCGTACCGCGAGGCGCCGGCCAAGTTCGAGGCCGGCACTCCGAACGTCGCCGGGGCGATCGGCCTAGTAGCGGCGCTCGACTACCTTACGGCGATCGGCTGGGAGGATCTCGCGGCGCACGAGCGTCGCCTCCAAGAGCGGATGATCCGCTTGGCGAGCGATCGCTTGGGCGACCGGCTACGATTCTTCGGGCCGAAGGACCCTCGGGACCGCGAGGCGGTCTTCTCGTTCGCGCTCAACGGGGTGCATCCGCACGATGTGGCGAGCTTGCTCGACGCCGAGGGGATCTGCGTGCGTGCGGGCCATCACTGTGCCCAACCCCTCATGGAACGGCTTGGCGTGCCGGCGCTTACCCGGGCGAGCCCGTATCTCTACAACACCGGGGCTGAGATCGACGGCTTGTTCGACGCTCTCGAGAAGGTCGCCACGCTCTTCGCCGCGCCGGTGTAAGGCGAGCCGACCGCTTGTCGCGCTCCGACCGACAAGACCCAGCTCCTGGGACCGACGACCGAGGGGGAGCGAGCTGTAGCCGCGGGGACGACCTCTGATTTAAATACCTCCATGTGATGGAATTCTTCGAGGGGTCCATGGCCCAGACGGCGTCCGAGATCACACCGCTCGACTACACTCGGTACGACTTCAAGGACCCTGAAACGTACCGACTTCGGATCCCGAAAGGGCTCACCCGAGAGGTCGTCGAGCAGATCTCGAAATTTAAGGACGAGCCGGACTGGATGCTCGAGTACCGGCTGAGCGCGTACGATCACTTCGTCGAGCGTCCGATGCCGGACTGGGGGCCTAGCCTCGATGAGATCGATTTCGAAGCCTACACCTACTACGCGAACCCGCTCTTAGAGGGCGAGACGAAGCGGAAGTGGGAGGACCTACCCGCCGACGTCCGGAACACGTTCGAGAAGCTCGGCATCCCGAAGGCGGAGCGCGAGTTCTTCGGTGGCGTTGGGGCTCAGTACGACAGCGGAACGGTCTACCACAAGATCCGGGAGGACCTCGAAGCGAAGGGGGTCATCTTTACCGACACCGACACCGCGGTGAAGGAGCACCCCGACATCGTCCGGAAGTACTTCGGGAAGATCGTTCCCTATAACGACAACAAGTTCGCCGCGCTCAACAGCGCCGTCTGGTCGGGGGGGAGCTTCGTCTATGTGCCGCCCGGCGTCGACGTAGGGATTCCGCTCCAGGCGTACTTCCGGATCAACGCCAAGAACGTGGGGCAGTTCGAGCGGACCCTGATCATCGGCGACAAAGGCTCCAAGGTCCATTACCTCGAGGGATGTACGGCGCCGATCTACTCGACCGACTCGCTCCACGCGGCGGTCGTCGAGGTCGTCGCGGAGCCGAACGCGAAGCTCCGATACACGACCGTCCAGAACTGGTCGAAGAACGTCTACAATCTCGTTACGAAGCGCGCGGTCGCCTACGAGAACGCGCTCGTCGAGTGGGTCGACGGCAACATGGGCTCCAAGATCACGATGAAGTATCCCTCGGTTTACCTCCGCGGCCGCGGGGCCCGCGCCGACATCCTCTCGGTGGCGTTCGCGAGCGAAGGACAGATCATCGACTCCGGCGCGAAGGCGGTCCACTCGGCCCCCGACACCTCGAGCAAGATCATCGCAAAGTCGATCGCGATCCGCGGCGGTCAGACGAGCTACCGGGGTCTCCTCCACGTCGCCCCCGGCGCCACGGGAGTGAAGGCAGCGGTCCGGTGCGACGCCCTCTTGCCTGACGAAACGGGCCGTTCCGACACGTACCCCTACAACGAGATCCATGAGGAGGATGCGACGATCACCCACGAGGCGGTCGTCGGCAAGATCGGCGAAGAGCAGATCTTCTACCTCATGAGCCGCGGACTCAACGAGTCGGACGCGATCCACCTCATCCTGATGGGATTCCTCGCGGAGTTCGCGAAGGAGCTTCCCGTGGACTACGCGATCGAGCT
>JASHWY010000058.1 GCA_030043835.1 Thermoplasmata archaeon | reverse complement strand
GGTCAGGATCGCATTGACCGCGTCGGCGTCGCCATGGACGATGTTGAAGGTGCCGGCGGGGAACCCGGCCTTCTCGAACAGGGGCGGGAGGAGGGACGGGGAGAGCGGCACGCGTTCGGACGGCTTCAGGATGAAGGAGTTCCCGCAGACGAGCGCGAACGGTGCCATCCAGAGCGGGATCATCACCGGAAAGTTGAACGGGGTGATCCCGGCCACGACGCCGAGCGGTTGCCGGACGAGGGTCGTATCGATCCCGGCGGCGACGCCCTCGAGGAAGAACCCCTGCATCGTCGTGGGGGCGGAGGCCGCGACGTCGGTGGCCTCGATGCCGCGAAACACCGACCCGCGGGCCTCCTCCAGGGTCTTCCCCTGCTCTCGGACGATCGAGCGGGCCAGCTCCTCCTTGTGCTCCTCGAGGAGGTGCCGAAGGGCCAGGACACAGCGAGCACGATCCGACACCGGGACGTCTCGCCAGGCAAGGAAGGCCTTACGCGCGGCTTGCACCGCGGCGTCGACGTCGTCCGCGCCCGAGCGTGGGACCTGGGCGATGAGCGCACCCGAAGAAGGATCCGGGACCTCCAGCAGTCCGGACGCGACGGGCCGAACCCACCGCCCTCCGACGAAGTTCTCGAGCTTGACCGCGGCGGCCACGTTCTTCCCCCCAGCCAGAGAATCACTTGGCCTTTTGACGGTCTCGGTCCGGACGGTCCGACCCCGGACCCGCGCCGGGGGTCGGTGGGGCTTTTGTAGGCTCACCGGTTCCAAGGACTAGGGCCCCCGGCCGCGTGCCGGGGGCCAGGGGAAAGAAGATGGTGGACCCCCGGTTCGAGGCGGCATTTGAGGAGTACGAGCGCCGGACGCCCCGGTCGAAGGAGTTGTTCGGGCGGGCCTTAAAGTGGAGCCCGCTCGGGGTCCACTCCAACTACCGGTTCCTCGACCCGTACCCTTTCTTCGTGAGCCGGGCGAAGGGCGTCACGCTCTGGGATGCGGACGGGAACGACTACCTCGACTTCAACATGGGGTTCGGTTCGCTTCAGAGCGGCCACGCCCATCCGAAGCTCGTGGAGGCCCTGACGCGCCAGCTCGAGAACGGGAGCATGTACGGCTACGAATGGGAACGAACCCCCGAGGCCGCCGAGCGAATCTGCCGCCGGTACGGGATGGCGAAGGTCCGGTTCAGCACGACCGGCCTGGAGGCGACCCACCACTCCGTCCGGTTTGCCCGGGCCTACACGAAGAAGCGCTACGTCCTCAAGTTCGAGGGGTCGTACCACGGCTCGCACGACACCCTGCTCGTGGGAGTGAAGCCGAGGCTCCAGGTCGCCGGTCCGCACGACCATCCGAAATCGGCCCCCGCCTCCCCGGGTATCCTCCCGGACCTTTCGGAGCGCACGCTGGTCGCACCGTTCAACGACCTCGAGGCGACCCGTCGGATTGCGCACGAACACCGGGACGACCTCGCCGCGATCATCGCCGAACCGATCCCCATGAACATGGGGTTCATCATTCCCGAGGACGGGTTCTTTTCCGGCCTACGGGAGCTCGCGGACGAGCTCGGGGCCTTGCTGATCCTGGACGAGATCAAGACCGGAGCGAAGTACCCCCACGGGGGAGCCGGTCGCGTCGGCGTCCGACCGGACATCATCACGCTGGGGAAGTCGATCGCCTGTGGCGTCCCGATGTCCGCGATCGCAGCTGGCCCGGGCATCCTCGACGACGTCGCTCCCCGGAAGGTCGCCCACGCCGGGACGTACAACTCGAACCCGCTCGCGATGACCGCCTGCCTCGCCTCGCTCGACCACATCCTGACGGACGAGGCGCTCGAGCGGTCGGCGCGACTCAACTCCCGGCTCGCCAAGGGATACGCCGAGGTCTTCGACGACGCCGGGGTCACGGCGTTCGTCGCCGCGGACGGGGTCTCGGGCACGGTGTTCTTTGCCGACCACCCGGTCCGGAACTGGCGGGACTTCCTCGGGGTCGACGGCGACCGCTCGATGCTCTACTACTACCTCAGCCTCAACCGGGGCCTGATCCCGAGCGGGACCGGACCGGACGAGCAGTGGACGATCTCCGTCCAGCACACGGACGCGGACGTCGACCGCCACCTCGAGATCCTCGGCACGGTCGCCGAGAAGCTCGCCGGCGCCCCCCAGGCGGGCGAGATCGAGGAATCGGTCTAGGGCCGGTCCTTACGTCGCCTCGGGGTCCGACATCACCGCGATGTCGATCCCCTGCTCGGCGATCTCCGAGGTGTACCCCGCGGCCCGCCCGAGGCTGTCGACGATCGTGCCGAGCGCGAGGAGCTCCTCCCCGCGCTTCGTCGAGACCCGGTGGGTGAGCGCCTCGATGAGCTTCTCGTGGGCCTCGCGGCCGTCGATCGCCTCGTTCGCGAGGACGATGTTGCGCGTCACGAGCGCGCTGAACGCCTTGTCGAGGAGACCGACCAGGGACTGGCGCGCGTCGTCGATCTCCTTGACGAGCTTCGGGTCGAGCGACTTCTCGCC
>JASHWY010000057.1 GCA_030043835.1 Thermoplasmata archaeon | reverse complement strand
GAGCCCTTCGTCCTTCGGGAAGATCCAAACGTACCCGCCCGGAGCGACCTTCCCGAGGTAGAAGTCGCAGTACCGCACGTCGGAGTCGACCCCCGTCATGCGGTACTGAAGGCAGGTATCCATGTCCCGGAGCGCGATGTTCGTCGGAAGGCCCGCCCACCGCCCGACCTGGCTCTCGAAGCCGTCGGCGCCGACCGTCACGGGGGCGCGGATCTCAAACGGCTCGCCGAACGCCTTCGCCTTCACGCCGACCACCTTGCCGTCCTCCTTCAAGACGTCGGTCGCGGCGGTTTTGAGCATCACCTCGACGCCCGCGTTGGCCGCGTCGATCGCGAGGGCCTTATCGAACCCGTCGCGCTCGACGACGTAACCCACCTCGTTGCCCGCGTGCTTCTCGTTGATCTCGAAGATCTTCTCGCTCGGCGAGAAGATCCGGGCGCCCTCGACCTCGACGTTGACCCACTTCCCGGGCTTGATGCCGACGTCGGGGAGCCAGTCCTTGCTCATTCCCTCGCCGCAGCGTACGGGGCTCCCGATCTCCTGGCGCTTTTCGATCATCACGACCTTCGCGCCGTGCTTCGCGGCCCACTTTGCGGTCATGCTGCCCGCGGGGCCCGCGCCGACCACGAGCACGTCGGTCTTGAGATCCGCAACCATCGACGACCTCCGTGAGAGGGGCCTTACCCGATCTCGATCGCGCCCACCGGGCACGCTTTGACGCAGATCTCACACCGGGTGCAGACGCGTTCGTCGAACGTGATCCGCGTCTCGTCGAGGTAAATGCAGTTGAGCGGGCAGATGCCGACGCACGCCCCGCAGTAGATGCAGAGCTGCCCCGACGACTCGATGTGGAGGCTTTTCTTGCTGGGCACCGGTCTTCCTCGCTGCGAAGCGCTCCGAACGCTATTAAAGCCTAGCGCGGAGGAGGAGCCGGGGACGGTCGCACGGGGCGCGCAGCGACCTCGGACTCTCGTTCCGCAAGCCACCGCTCGGCGTCGATCGACGCCATGCAACCGGTGCCGGCCGCGCTCACGGCCTGACGGTACCGGTGGTCGTGCGCGTCGCCGGCGGCGAAGACCCCCTCCACGCTGGTCCGCGTGTCATCGTGGACGATGACGTAGCCGGCCGGGTCGAGCTCGACGGCGCCGCGGAAGACCTGGGTCGCGGGGTCGTAGCCGATCGCCACGAAGAGGCCTCCGACCGGTAGGTCGTGGGTCTCCTGGGTCGCGACGTGGCGGACCCGGACTCCCTCGACCTTCTCCTTTCCCAGGACCTCAACGACCTCCGAGTCAAGGAGGAACGAGATCTTCGGGTGGCACCGAGCCCGCTCCTGCATGATCCAGCTCGCGCGCAGGTGCTTTCTACGGTGGATGATCGTGACGTGGGTCGCGAAGTTCGTTAGGAAGAGGGCCTCCTCCATCGCGGTGTCGCCCCCGCCCACGATCGCGAGCTCCTTGCCCCGGAAGAAGAACCCGTCGCACGTCGCGCACGCCGAGACCCCGTGGCCGAGAAGGCGTTGTTCGGTGGGAAGACCCAGCCACCGGGCGTTGGCGCCGGTCGCGATGATCACCGCGTCGGCGTGGAACGTTCCTTGGCTGCCGGTCTTGAGCACGAACGGGTGCGACCGAAAGTCGACATGGGTCACGTTGTCGTCGACGAACTCCGCACCGAACCGGGCGGCCTGGCGACGCATCCGGTCGACGAGCTCGGGGCCTTTAATCCCATCGGGGAATCCGGGAAAGTTCTCGACGTCGGTCGTGATGAGGAGCTGTCCACCCGCCGGAACCCCCGCGATCACGATCGGCTTGAGCGCCGCGCGGGCGGCATAGAGCGCCGCCGTGAGGCCGGCGGGCCCGCTGCCCACGATCACCACCTTCGCGTGGCGCGCAACGTCGGTCACGGGGTAGCTAGAAAAGGAGGGGGTTAAAGCCGCGCGCCCCGAGGGGGCGCTCGGGTCAGCTCGGGTGTCGGGGCGGGAGAGACAGTCGATCGGCGCCGTCCACGCTCGCGTACCCGGAACGGAAGAAGAGGAGCGGCTCGGCGTCCCGCCCTACCTCCTGTCTCACCACGTCCCCCACCACGAGCACGTGGTCGTACTGGGGGATCCACGCGACGACGCGGCACTCCGCCGCCCCCAGCGTCCCATCGAGCAGGGCGATGCCGGTGACGCCACGATGGACGGGAAGGTTCCGGAACTTCTCGGAGGCTGGGATCGTACGCGCGAACCGCTCGCTCACGGGCCGCTGGTCCGCGGCGAGCAGGTTGACGGCGAAGACGCGGCTCTGCTCGATGAGCGGGGTCGTGTCGGCGTCCGATGTCAAGGCCACAAGGACGGACGGAGGGTGCAGCGAGATCGAGAGCATCGCGTTGACGGTGAGGCCCCCGTCCGCGGTGCCGTGCCGGGCGGTGACGACGCTGACGCCGGTGGCCCAGCGGCCCATCAGTCGGCGAAAGATGGACGGGTCGACCGCGGTCGGGGGTTCCGGCACGGCTCACTCGTCCCGCCATTTAAAAAGACGAATCGAGAGCACGAAGAAGACGAGAGCGATCGCGAGGACCACGACGACGTCGGTGAACGCCCGCGCGGTGTTCGAGAAGAGCATCACTTGGTTCATCCCGTCGATCACGTAGTAGAGGGGGAGGATGCGAGCGAACTCCTGGAGCCCCGACGGGAAGGAGGAGACCGGGAAGAACGTGCCGGAGAGGAACATCATGGGGAAGGTGATGATGTTGCCGATGAGCGCGGCGCTCTCCGGGGTCCTCGCGACCGACCCGGCGAGCATTCCGAGAGCGACGAAGAGGAACGGTCCGGCGATGAGGAACGGGACCAGCTGCGCCGTGATGAGCACGTGCGCGCCGAAGAGGTAGGCTCCGGCGCCGATCATGATGCCCGCCGTCACGAACGTGAGGAGCGTGTACCAGAGGATCCGGCTCGTGAGCCACTCCGCGCGGGTGAGCGGAGTGAGCGAGAGCTCACGGAAGATCCCCTCCTTCCGGTACGACGACGTGATGTCGACCATGGAGAACATCGGGCTCGTGAGGATCGAGAAGCCGATCAACCCGGGGATGAGGTAGTCGATGTACGTGTAGACGGCGCTCCCCACGCTGGCACCCGCGATACCGATGATGGGGGCGCAGGTCGTCGACCCGCACGCGGCGTCCAGGTTGAACTGGTTTGCGACGCCGGTGACCGCGAACTCAACCTCCCCCGATGCGGAGGCGTCCTGCGGGTCGGTAAAGAGGGTCACGTTCGTGGAGGTATGGCTCGTGTAGTTCGACTGGAACCCGGCGGGTATCACGAGACCGACCGGGTAATCGTTCTGGCCCAGCCAGGACGAGAAGTCGGAGGGGGCGACGCTCTCGACCTGCACCTTGACGAGCTTCGTCTCGTTGAGTGCGTGAAGGAACGCGACGCTCTCGGGGGAGTTGTGGTCCTCATTGAGGACCGCGAGGTTCACCGCCGTGGTGCCCGTGGCGGAGAAGATGAGGCCGAAAAGCCCGATCAGGATAATGGGGAAGATGAGCGAGAAGAAGAGCGCGACCGGGTTGCGGAAGTACGAGAGAGCCGTGATTCGAAAGTCGGCCCCGATGCGGCGGGGGTTCATGCCGACCCCTCCGACCGGAGCGCACCCTCGTCCATCTGGCCGACGAGGCGGACGAACACGTCCTCGAGCGTGTCGTGTCGTGTCTCAAAGCCGTGCCACGGGATCCCGCTCGCGTCGATGGTCGAGAGGACCTTGAGCGCGTCTTCCTTCGAGTGGAGTTCGATCTCGACCCGTCCGTCCTCGGCGCTCGCGGGGATCCCGAGCTTCGTCGTGAGATAGCTCGCGAGACTCGGGGGCGCCTCGACGCGCAAACGTTCCGGACCTCCGTACTTTTCGATGATCTCGTTCGGGGTCCCGCTCGCGATGATGCGCCCGTGGTGGATGATCGCAACCCGGTCTGCGAGCAGCTCGGCCTCCTCGAGGTAGTGGGTCGTCAGGAAGACCGTCCGACCCTCCTTTCGCAGCGCCCGGATGACCGCCCAGATCGACCGTCGGGCGTGCGGGTCGAGCCCGGTCGTCGGTTCGTCGAGGAAGCAAATCTCGGGGTCGTTCACGAGCGAGAGGGCGAGGCCCAGCTTCTGCTTCTGCCCCCCGGAGAGCGACTCAAAACGGGCGTTCGCCTTGTCGGCGAGTTCGACCCGCTCAAGGAGCGCATGCGGGTCGCGGACCGTGTGAAACAACGTGCGATAGTACTCGATCGCCTCCTTCGGGGTAATCTTCTCGAAGAAGCGAAAGTCCTGGGGGATGACGCCGATCCGGCGGTGGAGCGCGACCCCCTGCGACCAAGGGTCGAGCCCGAGGACCGATACGGTCCCCGCGGTCCGGTTCCTAAGCCCCTCCAGGATCTCGGTCGTGGTGGTCTTGCCGGCGCCGTTCGGGCCGAGGAAGGCGAAGACGGTTCCCGGGCTCACGGTGAAGTCGATGCCGTCCACCGCGGCCAGCGTTCCGTACCGCTTCTGAAGGTCGTGCACCTCGACCGCAGCGGCCATCGTCGCGCCGAATACCCGGGAGTTATCAAGCCTCCCTTCCGGTTTCTCCCGGAGCGGCTCGGTTGCACCGCTTGCAAGGCTGCCGGTCGACCAAACGATTTATCACGGCGATCGTCCCCCGCCGCACCCTCATCGAGGTGGTCCCGTGGTCCGTCCTCTCGCGGAAGCCCTCCGGAAGAGCCCGCTCTTCTTCGAGCCCGTGCCCCCGCCCGCGCGCACGAGCGCCGCTCGGGCCGAGGAGCGGATCGTGGAGGTAACGCGCCTCGTGAAAGAGGTCTCCCGCCTCGACGCGGTCGACGTGCCGGAGCTCGTGGACGAGAACCACGAAGGCCGTCCTTTCTACCGGACCGCCGACCCCCGGAGCTACGGGCGGGCGGTCGCCGAGCGGACCGGCTGCGAGGTCGTGGTCAACAAGGTCGTCGCCCATCTCGAGAGCGGGGCGGCGCTTAAGCGCTGGGCCGAGGAGACCGTTCGCGAGGGACTCCGTCACTTGGTGCTGGTCGGAGGAACGAGCCGGTACATCCCGTATCCGGGACCCCCGGTGACCGAGGCCGACCGGATCGTGCGCCCGATCGTGGAAGGGGCGGGGGGCCTCCTCGGCAACATCGCGATTCCGTTTCGCGCCGGCGAGGCGCATCGGATGCTCGCGAAGACCCGCGCCGGCGCTCGGTTCTTCACGACGCAGCTCGTCTTCGATAGCGACCCTGTGGTGACGATGCTCCGCGAGTACGACGCGCTCTGCCGCCGAGCCTCCATTCCGCCGGCGGCCGTCCTCTTAAGCTTCGGCCCGCTCGCGGACGAGCAGGACGCCGAGTTTGTCCGCTGGCTCGGAGCCGAGATTCCCGAGGTCGCCGAGCGGGCGATCCTCGAAGGGACCGACCCGAACGCGGTCGAAAGGAGCTTCGACCGTGCCTTTCAAGTCTGGGGCGCGACGGTCGAAGCGGCCCGACGCGACGAGCTCGCCGTCCCCCTCGGCGTGAACGTCGAGCAGATATCGACCCGGCACTTCGAGCCAGCCCGGACCCTCCTCCTCGCGTTCGCCGAACGGCTCCCCGAGCCCGAGCCGTCGGTGATCTGAGCCGGTCGGGGTTCCGACCGACTACGCGCGCTCCCGGCCGGTAGGGCGCCCGCCGACGAGCCACGGACGCCCGTCGAGATCGACGTCGGCTTCGGCGAGGGTCGTGAGGTACGAGAACCGGGCCCGGTTCCTCCCGCCGACGGGCCGGTTGTCCCCGAGAAGGAGGCCGACCGAACCCTCGGCAATCTCACCCAGCTCGGGCGCCCGCACGATCGCCGGATTGAGGCCGAAGGTGAGGGCCCCGGGGATCTCGCGTCCTCGGCCTCCCCTCGCGTAGCCCGCGGCGAACGATTCGCCCCCCCGGTCGAACGAGAACTCGAGCAACCGTCCTCGCCCGAACGTAAAGCGCGCTCCGAGCGAGATCGGCGGTTCCGCGAACCGGTCGTAGACGGGCCGGTTCGACTCCCAGACGCCCTCGGCGACCCCCGGAGCGAGGGGCACCGCAACGAGGCCCGTCGGCACCTGGGTCCAGACGCGTCCCGCGCGTCGGTCGGCGAGATCGACCCGCCCGTCCTCCACGAGCGGAGGTCTTCGGTCCGAAGCGAGGGTGAGCCGCGTCCCGTTCCCGTGCCGGATGTCGATCCGATGCCGGGCGCTCAGGGGGCGTAGGAGACGCTCTGCGGACCGGGCGAGGCGTTCGGGATCGACGAGGCTCCCCCGAACGACCTCCTGGCGCCACGCGGAGAGGTCGACCGCGTAGCGCGCCGCCGCGGCCTCCGTCACGCCCGCAATCGCGAGGTTCGCCGCGCGAAGTCCGATCCGACGAGCAGCCCGCCACCAAGATGGGTCGTGGCGGGCGACGATCGCCTCGAGGTCGTTCGGGGGAAGACCGAGGAGCCGAGGGAACTCCTCCGGGCCTCCCAAGTAGACGTAGGCGTCGCTCTGCTCCACGAGAGCCGTGGGCGACATCGGGACGCCACGTGCGGAGGAAAGAGGCAACGAACGGAAGAACGCGTCCTCGTCCTCGACGACGAGCGTCGGCGTGGCTCCGCGGCGCCGCGTTTCGAGAACGAACGGTCGGGCCCACGGGAGGGCGTGGGTCCAGGTTTCGATGGTGACCGACTCGCCGGGGCGGACCCCGAGGCAGCGGTCCAACACGATGCGAGCGAGCGCATCTTCGGGGCGGCTCGGCCCGGCTCGAGCCCGTCGGGTCGTACCCTGCCGAGACCGCGGCCCGGGCCCAAGGTCCGCAGGGAATCGGGGAGCGTCACGGGCCATAGCGACTCCCTTCGAGGCACGACCCTCTAGCGCTGTCGAGCGTGCGGATGGACGTGGCCCGTTCTGCCCCCGGCGACCGTGGGTGCTCCGAGAGCGAACTTTCCAAAAGCAATCCCTCGGATGCCACGAAGGTCCTCTGCGGCGGCGATGACCTCGCTCCGTCGACCCGCGAGTCCCAAGATCTGCATGCACGAGCCTCCCTGTAAGTGGACGTGGGAGGAGGAACGTATGTGCGCCCCCCATCGGTGTTCGGCGGCGGTGACCCGCTTCAGTACGTTGGGTGCGTCGTGCCGGTAGAGCAGCATGAGGCAGGCGACCGCGTCCGCTTCCGGATCCTCCAATTCTTCCTCCGCGAGCTCCTTGCGGATCAGAGCCCGGACGGCGTCCGACCGGCTCGCGGAGTTCCTCTGTTCCACCCAGCGGTCCAGCGCCGCCAACAGTTCCGGCTCCATCGACAGCCCCAGTCGCACGACCCCCTTCTTGGGCATGGGGGCCGCATCCGGACTGCGTCTATGAGAATTTCCCGCTCTCGAGATCCGGTACTCGGTTTGGACCGGGGCCACGAATTGGGTGAACGGGGGTCCGTGCATCGAGTTCGGGAGCGAACACGACCGGTCGCCCGCGGACCCCCGGCCCGGTCACGGCCAACGTGCGTCAGCCTCCGACCGTCTTCGCGTTGACTCGTACCGTCGAACTCAACCGGTGAATCCCGTTCCTCCGCCGGCGCCCTGGTCGTTGGCCGGGGGTGCGAACCCTATCTCCTCGTATCGCATCACTTTGTAGATCAACATAGCAACGAGCCAGCAACCGATGAACAGGGCCACGATTCCAATGCCCACGTATCCCCACACGTCGATGCCGTAGGGGCCGGCAGCGTTGTTGAGCCAGTTCATCGTGTTCCAGAAGCCAAAGGGTCCTCCGGCAAGGCTGAATTCCGAGGCGAACACGCCCAAGATCTCGATGGTCCCGATGATGAACGCAACCAGGACGGAGATCAACGTCATCGTGAGATTGTAGTAGACCTTCCGGATCGGCTTGGCGAACGCCCATCCGTAGGCGTACCTCATGCTGATGCCGTCGGAGGTGTCGGTGAGTACCATCCCGCATGTGAACATGAACGGGAGGACTAGCACCATCCAGAGGGGGAAGCCGGAGGCCCCGACCGTGACCGTGATGGCGATCAGCGTGACCTCCGTCGCGGTATCAAACCCGAGGCCGAAGAGAACCCCGACCGGGTAGATTTGCCACGGCTCGTTGACAAACTTGAAGAGCCAGTTGAAGTAGCGGTTCATGAACCCGCGCTTGTTCAACTGCTCCTCGAGCTTCTGGTGGTCCAGCGTCCCTGCCTTCAGCTGTCGGAAGATTAGGTAAACCTCCCAGAAGATCAACAGATTGATGAATGCGATGATGTAGAGAAATCCCCCCGATATGGCGGTCCCCATCACCGCTCCTACCGAGGCGAACGTCGGGTACGTACTCAGGATGAAACGGGTCACCACGACGAGGGCCACCAGCATCGCCATGACGATCGTGGAATGGCCGAGCGAAAACCACGAACCGACGGTGTAGGGCCTCTTTCCCTGCTGCAGCAGCTTTCGTGTGGTGTTGTCGATGGCGCAGATGTGGTCGGCGTCGACCCCATGGCGAAGACCGAGCGTGTACGCGAGAATTCCGAGCCCGATGAAGATGCCGAAGGTTTTGCCCATGTAGAAGGTAAGGGCCAGACCGAGGGCGGTCGCCGCGATGATTCCGGCATAGAGAAACGTCGCGCCCCGCCGTTCCCTGGGGCCGAGCACCCACCGGTCATCGCCAGCCCGCTCACCCGGCAGAGCGCTGGGGGTGGCCATCAACGGGGGAGAGGGGTTCGGTATATAACCGTTATATCGTATTTCTAAAACGTAACAACCTGGCCGAGTGGGCGATGGGTTAAGCCGCCTTACTGGAGCGTCTTCGAGAGCACCTCGAGAGCTGGGTTAAGGTCGTCGCGGTCGAGGAGGAAGATCGTGTCCGTAAAGCAGCTCATCGCCTCCACGATATTGATCCCTCGCGCCGAAAGGACCCCGGTGAGCAGCGTGAGGAGACCCGGGGTCTCTTCGACGCTCTCCGGGCTCGTGACCGCGAGTTCGGTCAAGTTCTTCCGTACGCTCAGCACCTGGGTCTCTCTCAACGGGCGGAGCACCCGGGCGACCGAGTCTTCGTCGACGATCACGACGACGCCGCGGGAGACCTGGATGACGCGGCACAAGGAGTTCTCGTCGAGCAGCTCCTCGACGACATCGCCGAGCCGCTGAAGGACGTCCGCACCCTGGCTCACCGTGATCGCAGCGACCTTGGTGCGGGTCTCAATGCGGCTCTTCTTCAAGAGACGGAGGACTCCCGTCTCGCGGAACGATTCGCCCCGCCCCTTGGGGTACCGGCGGCACGCGGCGACGATCGCGTCGAGCTGCTTGAGTTCAAGGTCGACGGCGATCCTCCGAGCGATCGCGGAATAGTTTCCGATCCGAAGGCGGATCGCGTCGCCTACGACGGGGTGACCGTCGAGGTAGTCCCGGACCCGCCGGGCGACGGAGGCGGCGTCCTCGGTCACTTTTGCCATATTTTGGACACTTCTGCCCGGGAGTGTCCCAAAGCGGTCGCGGTCTATAAATCCGTCGCGGTGCGTCGCATCGGTGTCCCTCAAGACCCGCTCGATGACACGACCGAAGGTAGTGCTCGCGTATTCCGGCGGGCTGGACACGTCCGTGGCCATTCCCTGGCTTTCTGAGAAAGGCATGGACGTCGTGGCGGTCACTGTCGACGTCGGGCAACCGGTCGACCTCGAGACCGTCCGGCGGAAGGCGGAGGCCTCGGGGGCGGTCAGGGCCTATGTCACCGACGCCCGCCGTGAGTTCGCGGAGGAGTTCATCACCCCCGCCCTCCGAGCGAACGCGCTCTACGAAGGGATGTACCCCCTCAGCACCGCGCTCGCCCGACCGCTCATCGCTCGCCATCTGGTCGAGGTCGCGCGCCGTGAGGGCGCCTCGTTCGTGGCCCACGGATGCACCGGGAAGGGGAACGACCAGGTGCGCTTCGACCTCTCGACGACGAGCCTCGCACCGGAGCTCGAGGTCATCGCCCCCGCGCGGGAATGGAAGATGACCCGCGACGAGGAGATCGCGTACGCGAAATCCCACCGGATCCCCGTCGAGGCGACGAAAGCGTCTCCCTACAGTGTCGACGAGAACCTCTGGGGTCGGTCGGTCGAGTGCGGGGTCCTCGAGGACCCCGCCGTCGAGCCGCCGGAGGAGGTCTACGGATGGACCCGTTCCCCGACCGAGGCCCCCGAGACCCCCACGTACGTGACGGTCGGCTTCGAGCAGGGCGAGCCGGCGACCCTCGACGGGCAGCGGGCACCCTTCCACGAAACGATCCTTAGGCTCAACGAGATCGCCGGCCGCAACGGGGTCGGGAGGATCGACCACGTCGAGTCCCGCGTGGTCGGGATCAAGTCGCGGGAGGTCTACGAGTGTCCGGCCGCCGTGGTGCTCCTCGGCGCCCACCAGGCGCTCGAGGCGCTCGTCGAGCCGCGGGACGTGCTCGACTTCAAGCGGACCGTCGAGCAGCGCTACTCGCAGCTCATCTACGACGGGCTCTGGTTCGCCCCCCTACGGGCCGCCCTCGATGCGTTCGTTTCGTCGACGCAGGAGCGCGTCACCGGCGAAGTGACCGTCAAGCTCTACAAGGGCTCGGCCCGTGTGACGGGTCGACAGTCTCCGTACTCGCTCTACCAAGAGGCGCTCGCGACCTACTCGAAGGGAGACCGCTTCCGGCAGGAGATGTCGGAGGGGTTCATCTACGTCTGGGGTCTCCCGGCCCGTACTTGGAGCGCGATTGGTGCTAAACCGCCGGCCCAGGTTCGCCGGGCCCCCCAGCATCCCCCCTAGCGAGGGACCGAATTCGGATGTCGATGACGAACCGGGCGCCCGCACCCTCCTACGTCCTGACCCCGACGGCGGAGTTCCTCAACTCCCTGGAGGCGGACCGGCCGCTCGTCCGGTACGACCTCGCCGGCAGCATTGCCCACGCGGAGATGCTCGGCCACACGAAGCTCATCACCGAGGCCGAGGAGAACGCGCTCGTCGACGGGCTCCGCCAGATCGGAAAGGAGGTCCACCACGGGAGCTTTCCGTGGCGGAGTGAGCTCGAGGACGTTCACACGAACGTCGAGGTCCGCCTGCGGGAGCTCGCGGGACCGGTCGCCGGAAAGCTCCATACCGGACGAAGCCGCAACGATCAGGTGGCCGTCGACGAACGGCTCTACCTCCGCGAAGCGGTTCACTCCGTCGTAAGTCGGCTTCTCCGCCTTGAGGAGACCCTCCTCACCCGGGCGAGCGAAGAGAGCGGAACGCCGATCCCGGGGTACACCCACCTTCAACGGGCCCAGCTCGTGACCGTCGGCCACTGGCTTCTCGCCCATTTCTGGCGGTTCGACCGGGACATCGACCGCCTCCTCGCGACCGAGCGGAGAGCGAATGCCTCCCCCTTGGGGGCTGGCGCGCTCGCGGGATCGACGCTTCCGATCGACCCCGCCTGGGTCGCGGAGCGGCTCGGTTTCGACCGCCCGTTCGACAACTCGCTCGACGCGGTCAGCGACCGGGACCCGTTGGCCGAGCTGCTCTTCGACCTCGCCCTCATGGGCGTGCACGCGAGCGGTCTCGGCGAGGAGGTCGTGCTCTTCGCGTCGAAGGAGTTCGGGTTCTTGGAACGTTCGTCGGTGCTGGGCTCGGGGAGCAGCCTCATGCCTCAGAAGCGCAACCCTGACGCCGCCGAGCTCATTCGCGGCAAGGCGGGACGCACCCTCGGCGATCTCGTCGCGCTCCTCACGGTTCTCAAAGGCCTGCCGCTCGCGTACGACCGCGACCTCCAGGAGGACAAGGCCCCGGTCTTGGATGCCGTACGGGCGGCGACGTCGGTCCTTGACACGCTCTCGGAGATCGTCCGAAAATCCCGCTTCGATCACGCTCGCCTTGAGAGCGCCGCTCGCGACCCGGAGCTTGGGGCCACCGACCTCGCCGAGGCGCTCGTCCGCCACGGAGTTCCGTTCCGAGAAGCGCACGAAGCGGTCGGTGCGTACTACCGCGCGAACCCGGACCCCTCCGACGTGGCATCGCTGAAGGCCGCGTTCCCCGCCGTCGGGGCCGAGGCCTCCCTGCTCTTCAACCCCGCGGAGGCGATCGGGCGTCGGATCACCTCCGGAGGACCCGCCCCCTCCGCCGTGGCCCAGCAGTCCGCCCGGGCGCGCGCGTGCCTCGAAGCCCATGCCGCCTCCCTCTCCTCGCTCGGCCGGAAGGTCGGGCTCATCGAGGAGCTCTTGAACGAGGAACGAAAATGACCGAGTGCCCTGAATGCGGAGCGATCGTCGAAAGCCACCATATGGTCTTGGGGGAGATATTCCCCTGCCCGGACTGCGGAACCGAGCTCGAGGTGCTCGGGACGGATCCGTTCGCGGTCCAGCCCGCCCCGAAAGAGGCCGAGGATTGGGGTGAGTGAGGGGTTCCGCCTCGGCATCTTCTTAACGATCGTCCGCCCCGAGGAGAAGGGGATCCTCGCCGCGGCGGAGTCTCGGGGGATCCGGGTCGAGCGGTTCGACGATCGCGTCGTGACGTTCGGTCTCGACGCTCCCCCGTCGCTCCCGGACGTCGTCCTCAACCGTTCGGTGAGCCACACACGCGCCGTCTATGCGACGCGCTGCTTCGCCCACTACGGGGTCACGACGGTCAACGCACCCGAGGTCGTGGAGCTCGCCGGGGACAAGATCCTCTCCTCGCTCAAGTTCCGCGAGCGAGGGATCCCCGTCCCTCGGACCGAGGTCGCGCTCTCGCCAGAGGCCGCGATGGCCGCGATCGAAAAGGTCGGCTACCCCGCCGTGCTGAAACCCGCTATCGGCTCGTGGGGTCGCCTCATGGCCAAGGTGGACGACGCCGAGGAGGCCGAGCAGATCCTCGAGCACAAGGCCGCCCTCCATTCCCCGATTCACTCGGTCTTCTACGTGCAGGAATACCTCCCGAAGCCGGACCGGGACATCCGGGCGTTCGTGATCGGCTCCCAAGTGGTCGCCGCCATGTACCGTAAGTCCACGGCCTGGCGGACCAACTCCGCCCGGGGCGCGAACGCGGAGCCCGCCCCAGTGAGCCCCGAGCTCTCGGAGCTTGCGCTCCGGGCGGCCGATGCCGTGGGCGGAGGCGTACTCGCCGTCGACCTACTCGAGTCGCCGAGGGGACTCCTCGTCCTGGAGGTCAACCCCACCCCCGAGTTCAAGACCCTCACCGCCGCGACCGGCGTCGACATCGCCGGTCGAATCGTCGACTACACGGTCGAGGTCGGTCGTCGATGAAGGCGGCGATCGTGGGAGGATCGGGGTACGTCGGCGGGGAGTTGCTGCGGCTGCTCCTCCGCCACCCGGAGGTCGAGGTGGCGCAGGTGACGTCGGAGTCGATGGCGGGAAAGGCCGTGACCCGGGCCCATCCGAACCTTCGGAAGGCGACCGACTTAGTCTTCGCCCCGTTGAGCCAACTGCGTCCGGCGGACGTCACGTTCGTCGCGAGCCCCCACGGCGAGACGATGGACCGGATGCCCGAACTCCTTTCGACGGGAGGGATCGTGGTCGATCTCTCCGCCGACCACCGTCTCAAGGACCCTCAGGAGTACCCCCGGTACTACCACCGCGACCATCCCCACCCCGAACTTCTGAAAGAGAGCGTCTACGGGCTCCCGGAACTCCATCGCGAAGCGCTCCGCAACGCCCGCCTCATCGCCGTGCCGGGATGCATCGCTGCGGCCGCCATCCTCGCGATCCACCCGCTCGTCGCCGCCCAGCTCATCGACCCCACGAAGGTGGTCGTCGACGCGAAGAGCGGCTCCTCGGCGAGCGGCCGGGACGCCGGGCCCGCGGGCCAGCACGCCGAGCGGTCGGGGGTCATGCGCGCCTACGCCCCCGCGGGCCACCGGCACACGGCCGAGATCGAGCAGGAGACCGGGGCGCGAGTCGCCCTCTCGTGCCACGCGGTCGAGGCCGTGCGGGGAGTCCTCGTGACGGCCCACGGCTTCGTCTCGCACCCCGTCGACGAGAAGGAGCTCTGGCAGACCTACCGTCGAGCGTACGGAACCGAGCCGTTCGTCCGGATCGTTCACGAGGCCGACGGGATCTTCCGGGAACCCGAGCCGAAGATCCTCTCGGGGACGAACTACTGCGACGTGGGCTTCGCGAACGATCCTCACGCCGGGCGGGTCGTGGCCCTCGCGGCGATCGACAACCTCATGAAAGGGGCCGCAGGCAACGCGGTGCAGTGCTTCAACCTCCGGGCGGGCGTGCCGGAGAGCCGGGGGCTGGAGTTCCTCGGCCTCCATCCGATCTAGGTCCGATGACGCTGGTCGTGAAAGTCGGCGGCGCCTCGGGGAACGCGCTCATGCCGGTGCTCGCCGACCTCGCCCACCGGACCGACTACGTGCTGGTGCATGGGGGGTCCGACGAGGTCGACCGGCTCGGTGAAGCCCTCGGACGGCCGTCGGAGTACTACACGTCCCCCAGCGGCGTCGTCTCCCGTAAGAGCGACCCCGCCCACTTGGAAGTGCTCGTGATGGCGATCGCGGGCGCCGTACAGACCGGCATCGTCGCCGCTCTCACCGGGCTCGGGGTTCGGGCCGTGGGCCTCTCCGGGGTCGACGGAGCGCTTCTCACCGCCCGTCGCAAGGAAGCCTCGCGGGCGGTCGTCGACGGCCACGTCGTCCTCCTCAAGGAGGACCGGTCGGGAACGATCGAGCGGGTCCACGCGGACCTCCTGAGGCTCCTCCTGGACGCCGGTTGGGTTCCCGTCGTAGGCCCCCCCGCCGTGACCCCGACGGGAGAGGTCGTCAACGTCGACGCGGACCGGGCCGCGGCCGCGATCGCCTCGGCCCTCAATGCGGAAGCGCTCCTCCTCTTGACGAACGTCCCGGGGCTCTTGCGCAACCCCGACGACCCCGCGTCCCTGATCCCGACGGTCGCCCGGGACGAGATCGACGCCGTGCTTCCGCTCGCCGCCGGTCGGATGCGGAAGAAGGTCATCGCGGCTCGCGAGGCGCTCAACGGGTCGGTCCCTCGCGTCGTGATCGCGAGCTCCCGAGGCCCCGATCCCGTGACGCGGGCCCTCGGGGGCGAGGGAACCGTATTCGAATGACGGGCACGGGTCGCGCCCCATCGCACGAGTTCGCGAGCTCAAGCCAGCGCCCCCTTTCGATCGCGCGCGCCGAGGGAGCCTACTTGTGGGACGACTCCGGTCGCCGGTACGTCGATCTCGGCGCCACCCACGGGGTCGGGAACTTAGGGGGCTCGCCGCCCGAGATCGTGCGCGCGATCGAGGCCCAAGCCCGCCAGATTCTCTACCTAGGGAGCGGGTATCGAAACCCCGTCCGCGACGCGTTCCTCGAGAAGCTCCTGGGCTTACTGCCCCCGTCGTTCACCCGGGTCTTCCTCTCCAACTCCGGCACGGAGGCGGTCGAGGCCGCGATCAAGATCGCGCGCTCCGCCACCGGCCGGACGGAGATCGTCGCGGCGATGCGGGGGTTCCACGGGCGGACGCTGGGCTCCCTCAGCGCTACCTGGCGGAAGGAGCTCAAAGAGCCGTTCGAGCCGCTCGTTCCCGGCTTCCGCCACGTCCCGTTCAACGACGTGGCCGCGCTCGAAGCCGCGGTCACCGGATCGACGGCGATGATCCTCTTAGAGCCGGTTCAGGGAGAGGGTGGGGTCCACGTGGCCTCGGAAGAGTTCCTCCGCGGCGCGCGCTCGGTCGCCGACCGTTCGGGAGCCCTCCTGGCCTTCGACGAAGTCCAGACCGGCATCGGCCGGACCGGCCGGCTCTTCGCGTTCGAGCGTTGGGGAGTCGTCCCGGACCTCCTCCTCCTCGCGAAGTCGCTCGCCGGCGGCATCCCGATCGGAGCCACGATCACGTCCGACGCGGTCGAGCGGCGGTTCCGGGGAAGCCATCACTCTACCTTCGGCGGCAACCCGCTCGCGTGCGCCGCCGGTATCGCGGCCCTCGACGTCACCGTTCAGGGCCGGCTTCCCGAACGCGCGGAGCGATTAGGGCTCCTCGCGAAGGAGCGGTTGGCCGAGCTCTCGAGCGCGCGAGTCCGCGAGGTCCGCGGCTTGGGGCTCATGATCGGCATCGAGCTCAAGGAGCGGGTCGCTCCGCTGCTCGCCGAGCTCGAGGAGCGAGGATTTCTCGCGATCTCGGCCGGCGCGACGGTGATCCGCCTCCTGCCTCCGCTCGTGATCCCCGAGGCCGAGTGGGACCGATCGCTCAACGCTCTCCTCGAGGTGATCGGTCATGGATGAGGGTCGGGTCTTAGAGCGTCTCGTCGCCCGGTACAGCCCCTCCGGCCGCGAGGCCCCCGCGGTCGGAGAGTTCCTCCGCCTCGCGCGCGAGCTCGGCTACTTTGCCCGGGTCGACGGGGTCGGCAACGGGATCGCCCGGATCGGTTCGGGCCACCCTCGGATCGTCTTCCTCGGCCACATCGACACCGTAGACGGAGAGCGGCCGGTGCGGCGCGTTCGGGGGCGGATCTTTGGACGAGGCGCGGTCGACGCCAAGGGGCCGATCGCGGCGGCCTTGGTCGCCGGAGTCGACGTAGGCGGCCCGGGGGAGTTCGTGGTCGTCGCCGCCGTGGGCGAGGAGACGGACAGTCACGGGGCCCGTCACCTGATCCCGACGTTGCGACCGGATGCCGTCATCGCCGGCGAGCCGAGCGGTTGGGACGGGGTGACGATCGGCTACAAGGGGGAGGTCCAGCTCGAGGCGACGTTCCGGGGCGAGCGCACGCACTACTCGTCGCCGTGGCCCACCACCGCGGACGTGGCGTTCCAGTGGGTCGCGGCCGTGAACGCCTACGCGCGCTCCCATGCGAGCGAATCCCCCTTCCGTTCGTTGACCGCGAAGACCATTCACGTGGATACCGATCGCCGCGGCGGACAGGAGACGGTCCGCGTGCTGGTCGACCTTAGGGTTCCCCCGGGGCTCACGACACGAGAGGTGCTCCAAGATCTTCCCAAGGAGCCGGGGCGTCCCGAGCGTAACGTGCTCCTCACGGTGGAGGCGGTCGAGGTCGACCGCACGAATCCGGTCGTCGCGGCCCTGATGGCCGGGATCCGTGCCCGGGGCGGTCGGCCGACGCTTTGGCGCAAGGCCGGAACCTCGGACTTAAACCTCGTGCTGCCGGCCTGGAAGGTCCCGGGCGCCGCCTACGGTCCGGGGGACGCCCGCCTCGACCACACCGACCGTGAGGTGCTCTCGGAGGCGGAGCTACGTCGGTCGATCGGGGTGCTCCGCTCCGCGCTCACTGACCTCCGCGGGGCGCTCTCCCGCCCGTCCGGCCGTTAGGGCCACCGACCGACGACCCCGGGCCCCCCAGGTCCCCGGGCTCGACGGGCGACCGAGGAGGTCGCCCCCTTAGGAACCCGTGTGGGACCGCGGCCGACGGTGTTGCGCACCCGAGACGCGGCGTCCGGGAAAGGCGAGGTTTCCCGAGTCCCCGGCGGGAGGGAGGAACGTGGCATCGGCCAGAAGGCGCACGCTCGCCTCACCGCGCGTCGTGAGGCGGTAGGCCTCCCCTTCGTGGACCGCAAGGCCGGTTTCGACGAGCTTCCGGAGGTGGAACGCCATCTTGGGCGAATCGTCGAGTCCCGCCGCCTCCATCGTCTCGCCGAACGACGCGGGGCCCACCGCGAGGCGCTCCAGGATCTTGCGACGGATCGGGTTGGCGAGGGCCTCGAGCGCCGCGTGGGTCTCGTCGGTGGCGACGGCCCCCCCTAAAGCCACGGCGACCGCGCGGGTGACGCGCCTCGGGTTGAACCCCACGCGGAGCGGACCGTGCCCCATGAGAGCGGTGCGAAGCCGGTCGAGAACTCCCACGATGTCCTCGAGGCGATGCTGCTCGACCAAGCGCTCGACGCCCGAGAGGATGATGGCGGCGTTCGGGTGCTCCGCGACGAACGCCTCCGCCCGCGCGACGAGCTCGGCAGGATCCTCGGGGCCGAGGGGAGCAACGTGGAGGTGAGGCTCCGGGTCCGGTGCGGGCTCGCCGAAGAACAGGACCTCGTGCTTACCTCGAGCGGCGAGGGAACGGGCCTCCTGGGCCGGGTCGCGGTACGTCTCCTGCGGCGACTCGAACTCCCGTTCCTGGGCCGCCAGACGCAGCGTCTCACGGACCTGCTCGACGCGGAACGGCTTGCGGACGTAGTCGAAAGCGCCGTGCTTCATCGCGTCGAGCGCGCTCTCGACCGTCGCGTATCCCGTCACGACCACGACGAGGGTCCGGGGCCAACGGTTCCGGACCTCGCGAAGGAGCTCGAGCCCTCCCTGGCGCGGCATCTTGAGGTCGGTGAGCACGACGTCGAACTCATCATGCTGCAGCGCTTCCACGGCCTTCGGGACCGACGGCGCGACCCCGACGTTGTGGTGATCTTCCCGGAGCAGGTCGGCGAGCTCCTCGCGGAAGACCGCATCGTCGTCGACGACCAGCACGCGCACGAGGGGGAAGCAACGGGAGGAACGGTTAGCGTTTGCCTTAAAAAAATTGGGCGCCCGAGGACGACCCTCAGGTGGGGGAAAGGATTCGGGGGCTGCTCGGTCGCGGGTTTTACCTACGGCGCCGCTCCCAGGCCTGCTCCCAAGTGGCCGAGCAGGGTCACGCCAAAGTACCCGAGGGCGGCGATGAACGCCAAGCCCGCGATCACCGGGAAGAGCAGCCGAAGGCTCTGGGCCCCGATAGGGATGTGGCAGCACGTCTCGGAGGAGGTCGGCGCGAGCGCCTCGTTCGAGGCGCCAGCCCGAAGGGGCTGCCCCACCGGGCGCCGGACCCTAAACGTGGCGCGGGAGGGTCGAAGCGGGGGGAATCGGTAGCAGTACCAGGAACCCCGCTCCCGCGCCCGGGACGTTGCGGGCGGTGATCGACCCGTGGTGCGATTGGACGATTCCGTGGCAGATCGCGAGACCTAGCCCGGTCCCTTCTCCGACGGGCTTCGTGGTGTAGAACGGCTCGAAGATGTGTGGGAGAGCCTCGATCGGGATCCCCGGCCCGCTGTCGACGATATCGAGCTCGGCCCACTCCCCCTGCCGCCGGATCGAGATTCGGACCGATCCCTTCCCGCCCATCGCGTCGTACGCGTTGTTGAGGATGTTCGTGACTACCTGCATCAGCTGACCGCGATCGCCGGCCACGGTCACGGGATCGTCGGGGTACACCTCCTCGATCTCCACGTCGGCGGATTGCTTTCCTCGGAGGAAGGCGACCGAGTCGCGCGCGAGGCTCACGAGGTCGAGGTCCGTCACGTGGGGCTCCCCACGCCGGGCGAAGTCGAGGAGGTTCCGAACGATGCGAGCGGCGACCTCGATCTGCTCGGTCATCGTGTCCAACCGTTCGTTCACCCACGGGTCCTGACTGCGCCGCCGAAGGCTCTCGGCGACCAGCATGACGTTCGCGAGCGGGGTATTGATCTCGTGCGCCACGCCCGCGGCGAGCTGTCCGACCGACGCGAGCTTGTCGGCGTGGGCGGCGCGCAGCTCCCAGCTCTGCTGCTCCGTGTGGTCGACCTGAACCCCGAGGTAGTGGGTCACCTCGCCCGACGGAGAACGGATCGCCGTGATGCTGAGGAAGATCGGACGCTCTCGGCCCTCGCGATCACGGTTCAGGACCTCGCCGGCCCAGTACCCGCGATTGGGATCGGTCAAGTCCTGCCACATCCGGCGGTACACCTCGGGCGGTGTGTGCCGGCTGCGGACGAGGTTCGGCTTGTGGCCGATGCACTCCTCCCGGCTAAATCCGTAGACCCGCTCGAACGCGGGGTTGACGTCGATCATCACGCCCTGGGCATCCGTGAGCTGCATCGGGTTGGTCGAGGTCCGAAACGAGGTGTAGAAGAGCATCGCGCGCTCGTGCTCCTTGATTCGGTCCGTCACGTCCCGCATCATGACGAGCGCTCGGGCCGGGCTTCCGTCCCTCGGCGGCAGTGGGAGCACATCGAGGTCGAGGTACGCTCCTCCCGGCACCTCCCGGTAGCGAGCCCGGACGGACCGGAAGGTCGCCGACTCCCGCGACCGGATCGCCGCGTCGACCGCAGCCCGTATCGGCGAGGACCACGTCCCGTCCTCCTCGAGGATCCGGTGGAAGTCCGTGCCGAGGATCTCGGGGCTGCGTCCGGTCACGTCGAAGTAGGCGGGATTCGCCCAAACGATTCTTCCCGGGGCCTCGACCAGCGCGACGCCGACGGGCAGCGTCTTCAGCAACGACAAGGGGTCGCTATCGCCCGTCTGCTCGACCGCCACGGGGGGACCTCACCGGCTAAGAGCCTCCGCCATCTTTTTTCGCTATCGCCCCGCCTATCGGTCCGCCGGAGGCCCGACGAACCGCTTCCGTCACCGACCGAGGCCGGCGATGGCTCGGAGGGTCGGGTCAAATCGACCTGACCCCCAGTATATGGCACACCCGAAGACTCGACGGTATGCATGGAGAGCCGAGAGGTGCTCGTCGTGGGGGAAAACCCCAGCCTAGGCCGGG
>JASHWY010000056.1 GCA_030043835.1 Thermoplasmata archaeon | reverse complement strand
TTCAGACGCGCTCATACTGCGTGGTCACCAGCCCGCTCGCGGCATTGACTCGGATTACGAACCGCCCGTGATACTCGGCGGGGAGATGGGCGAGCACGGGCATCGACTTCTCGATCAGCATCGCGCGCTGCCGGTGGGAACGGTTGGCGCTGGTCACCCAAGTGAAGTGGAGCACGCAGTCGACCGAGTCGAAGACCGCCTGTTCGGTCGGGGGCGGAGCGACCCCCTCTGACAGCAGCAGGTAGACCACGCCGTTCCACTCTTTCGCGCGGCGACGTAGTCCCTTCAACAGCGTGAGGAGGTCGCTCGGCTCGGTGCCGGGGCGAACGAGCAGGTCGGTGAGCGAATCGACGATCACGAGGTTCTTTCCGCCGTCCAGGTCTGCGGCGTCCGCCATCGCCCGAACGGGGCCCCCGTCCGTCTTGAGGTGCGCCGGGGTACTCGACAACAGGGGGCTCGGGACCGACGCCCAGGCCGTTGGTACTACGGAGTCGGCGAAGTAGCTCGGCGAGAGGTCATGGAACTTTAAGTGGCGGGAAAGCACGTCGGGGTACTCGCCCTCGAACGCCGAGCGCACCTCGCCCATCACCTGCTCTTCGGACCGACTCGTACTGAGGTACACGACGGCCTCGGGATAGACGAACGGCCCTTTGGCGCTCTCAAGGTAGAAGCGGTGAAGGACCGGGTCGTCGTAGCTCATCATAAGGTGGGCGGCCGAGGTGAGCGCAAACTCTTGGTGGCCGGCACCGGCCTCACCGAATAGGAGCACGACGGTTCCCGTCGGAAGGCCTCCGGTCAGGTAATCGAAGTCCGGCACGCCGGTCGGGACCCGGGGCAAGGGGACGACCGAGCGAAGGTCCGGGGCGGGTCCGACGGACTGTGTAGGAAAGAGGTACGGTCGGGGAGGCCGGACCTCGGTCTGAATCATGCTATCGGTGGCTCGCACGTTGGGCGGGGGTATTAGTAGGCTCGTCTCCACGACCGCGCGGCGGCCCCGTTTCCGCCCCGTTCTTGAGGAACTCGCGCAGCAGAACCGTCGCGTAGGCCCCCTTCGGAAGCGCGAATCGGAATCCGACCCCCGAGGACTCGGCGGAGAGGGCCAGCGGTGGAACGGGGAGGAGAACCGGCCGCCAAGTCCCTCGGCTGGCAAGCTCCGGGGCGAACGGGATGCGGAAGTCGGAGGGTGTGATCGACTCCTGCTCGAGCAGGTCGGCGAGGAGGCTCCCCGTCGGCACGATCGTGTCGGTGCCGACGAGCGGCCCGGCGACGAGCGCGCGTCCGCGCCCGACCAGTTCGGCGCACTCTCGCTCGTTGTCCGACCCCACCGGGACGGCGTCCTGTCCGCGTACAGTTCCATCGCGACCCAGGCGGAGGATCCGGTCCCCCGCCACCGGCCGGTCGAGCGGGAACCCGGCCGCCACTCGCCGGCTCAACCAGCGGTTGAAGAGGAGCGATTGATAGGCATGGACGAACAACAGCCGCAGGTCGCGGGAGAGCGCCCGCAGCGCTTCCTCGGGGGGTTGCCCCCGGGCGAGGCGCTCGAGCAAAGCCCGTTCGAACCGGTAGTCGGGAGGGAACTCCCGCAGCGCGCGGGCCGGGTCTCGGTGCCCGGCGTAGGCCCGGCGCGCTTCGTCCCCTCGGCCCTCGGTCGCACCGACTGGAATCGCCGTGAGGTAGGCGTCGACCGCCGCCCCCGGGTCGCCCCGCACGACCTCGCGGCCGACCTCCGCCGTCACCGGTCGGACCTCTCCAAACCGCTGCAGTCCGAAGAAGTTCGGAAACCCGCCGGCGGCGCGCAGCGCGGCGGCCGTCGCACGATACGCCGTCACGGCGTCCGGGGGCGGAACGCCTTGGGGGATGACATGGATCTCGAACGCGTTCCCGTAGTGGTGACCCAAGACGAGACCGTCGCGGGATCGGTATGCCTCCACGACGTCGACGTCCTTCAAGTCGAGGGGGCGGTCGGGAGGGGGGCCGCGGTACGAGAGGAGGCGCTCTGCGACCGCCCGACGGTCCTTCGTTCCAGACCACTGGATCGCGTGGGCCGAGAGGCCGAGACGGCGGGTGATCGCATCCCCCAGCTCGTGCTGCTCCCAGTTCTGGCTCACGATTCTCAACACGGTGTAGGAACCGTGCGGGTCTGGGAGCGGGTAGCTCGAGATCTCACGCACATGGAACTCCTCGGGAACTCCCTTGGTCCCGGCAGGGACCCCGGGCGTGCGGCTGAGGTAGAATTCCATGCCGACCGCGCGTTCGCTCGCCGGGGGAACCGGGGCAGGATCCGCCACAGAGCGCCGAGCGGCCCCGTCATTAATACGTTAAAGCCGCATGCGGCCGAGGGCGCTCGATGATCCAGGCGACGGCCCGCGTCCTCAAGAACATCATCGAGGTCGAGGTGGGCGGGGAGACGTGGACCAGCCGGCCGGTCGAGTCGGCGCAGCCGGGCCTCGGACGTCGGTTCGCCGCGCTTTTCTCGACGGACTACGTGACATACCGCTCGAGCG
>JASHWY010000007.1 GCA_030043835.1 Thermoplasmata archaeon | reverse complement strand
GTCGATCACGTCCGCCGCCCACTCGGAAGCGAGGCACTTCACGGTCGCCGCCTCGCGCGTCTTTTCTATCCGCTCGAGACGGGTCCACTTCTTGGGGTCGGTCCCGAGACGGTCCTGGTTCGCCGCGGCGTGGTAGACCATGAACCGAAGCGCGTGGATCAGCATCGCCATGTCCGCGAGCTTGAACTGGATCACCTCGTACTCGCTGATCGGGAGGCCAAACTGCGTTCGGTTCTTGGCGAAGTTGAGCGCCTCCGAGCACGCGGCCTGCATACCGCCCAAGCTCGCAGCCCCGAGCGAGACCCGGCCTACGTCGAGGGCGGTCATCGCCACGTGGAACCCTTTCCCCACCTCGCCCAGCACGCGCTCGGGCCCGAGCTCGACGTGGTCGAGGATGAGCTCGGCCGTCGACGTCCCGTGGAGCCCCATCTTCTTCTCGGACCGTCCGACCTTGAATCCGGGAAGGTTCGTGTCGACGAGGAACGCCGTCACCCCGCCGTTCGGGCCCAACTTCACGTCGTTCGCGGCCATCACGATGATCGTGTCGGCCTCGCGCCCGTTCGACACGTAGATCTTCGTGCCGGTGAGGACCCACGAATCGCCCTTGCGTTCGGCGACCGTGTGGACGGCGCCGGAGTCGCTCCCCGACCCCGGTTCGGTCAAGCTGTAGGCGAGCAGCTTCTCGCCCTTGGCCGCGGGAGTAAGCCAGCGACGCTTCTGCTCCTCGGTCCCGTAGTAGAGGAGCGGGGTCGTCCCGAGCGACGTGTGCGCGCCGACGATCGTGCCGTGCGACGCGTCGACCCTGCCGAGCTCTTCCAAAAAGATGCAGTAGCCGACCTTCCCCAATCCGAGACCGCCGTACTCTTCGGGGATCGGCACGCCAAAGTACCCCTCCTCCTGCATGCGACGCACCGTCGCCCGGGGGAACTCCTCCTTCTCGTCCATCTCCGCGACGATCGGAGCGACCTCCCGCAGAAGGAAGGTTCGCGCGGCGTCCCGAAACGCCTCCTGGTCCGCGGTGAACGCGAACTCGATCGGCACGGCCTAGGCCCCCTTGAACTTGGGAGGACGGCGCTCGACGAAGGCGAGGATCCCCTCGGGAAGGTCCTGGCTCGGGAGGACCTCGGTCTCGAACATCTTCGTCTCGCCTTCGATCCCCTCCGCGAGCGGCAGCGAGATCCCTCGGATCATCGCCCGCTTCGCGGCCTGCACCGCCTTGGGGGCCTTCTGGGCGATCGTGTGGGCCAAGTCCCGAGCGGCCCTAAGCTCCTGGCCCGAGGGTACCATCTTGTTGACGAGACCGATCCTAAGCGCCTCGGAGGCCGAGATCATCGCGCCGGTGAAAATGAGCTCCTTCGCTTTCGGGACCCCGACCGTGCGGGGGAGGCGCTGGGTCCCGCCGTAGGCCGGCATCAATCCGTAGTTGACCTCGGGAGCGCCGAGCTTTGCGGACTCACCGGCGATGCGCAGGTCGCACGAGAGCGCCAGCTCGAGCCCTCCGCCGAGCGCGAGACCGTTGATCGCGGCGATCACCGGAGCCCGGAATTCCGCGATCCGGCCGAAGAGCGCGTGGCCCTTGCGGACGATCTCGGGCGCGGTGGAGAGGTCGAGCGTCGCCATCTCCTTGAGATCGGCCCCGGCGCTAAAGTACTGACCGTCCCCAAAGAGGACCACCGAGCGGACGTTCGGGTCGTTCTCGAGCGTGGTCAGGTGGCGATCGAGGTCCATGAGAAGGGCCGTGCTGAGGGCGTTCACGGGGGGATGTTTGAGGATCAGGATCTCCACGCCGTCCTCCTCGCTCTTGCGGCCCACCAGCTCCGGATCGGGCATCGTCTTCCTCTCCGGGGGCGAGGTCCGTTCGACCACTTAACCGTCCCTCCTGGGCTCGCTCCCCGTGGCCCCGGCGCCGCGCGTCCGATGCGTAACGGACGCGCCATCGTCGTCGGTAGGGCTCGGCTCGGGTTCAGCTTCTTATAGCGCGCCCTCGTCGCTCTCGCGTGCGCCGAGTCCCCCCGTTCACGGACGTGCTTCTGCTGCCAAGGGACGCGCTCGTTCGCCTTGGCCTCCCTCGTGGCGGTCGATGATCCCGAGGGGAACGTGGCCGAAGTTCCGACCGGGGGCGCCGTAATGGCCCGCGGCGCCGAAGCCACCCTGCGGAGGGTCGATTGGTGGGGGTTCCCCGCCCTCCTCAAGGAACGCGACGAGAAGAGCTATCGGCCGAAGGCGCTCGACGAGCGACTCCGGCGGGAAAGGACGCGGACTGAGGTACGGCTTCTGGTCGACGCGCGACGCGTTGGAGTCCGTACCCCGCTCGTCTACGACGTCGATCTCGTGAGGCACCGCCTCGTCCTCGAAGACCTTCCGGGGCCTACGCTCAAGCAGCTGCTCGACGACGCGAGCCTCCCGTCGGATGAGCTTACGAAGGCCGTCCGATCGTTCGGCGGGACGCTGGGCCGCTTGCATGCGGGCGGGATCTCGCACGGAGACCTCACGAGCTCGAACGTCCTCTACCCCGAGGGTCCTTCGGGGCCCCCGGCGTTCGTCGACCTATCGATGGGGTCGAAGAATCCGGGCCTCGAGGAGTTGGGCATCGACCTCCACCTCGTCGAGGAGGACCTCAAGGCGCTGCATCCCAAGGCGGACCAGCTCCTTCGGGCGTTCTACGAGGGGTACGCGGAGGGAAATCCCTCGGGCGCGAAAGACGCCCGTGCTCGGGCGAAGGCGATCCGCGGACGCGTCCGGTACGCGTGAGAACCGGGTGGCTCCTACCCTTGAGGGCGGACCCGTCGCAGGCCTGAGACCAGGGCCGCCGGAAGCTCGTCGACGATGTCGGTCGCCAGAAGTCCCATGCCCCGAACGTCGGCGGCGCGGACCCCCGCCTCGCCGACCCATCGGGTGCCGAGGCGGGCCGCGGGCAGGGGCCCCACTCCCTGCGCGACGAGACTTCCGATCACTCCTCCGAGCACGTCCCCGGCGCCGCCGACGGTCATCGCGACGTGGTGATGGTGGTTCTCGAACGTGCTCTCTCCGTCGGTGATGAGGTCGACGGCCCCCTTCACGACGAGCAAAAGGTGGCGGTCGGAGGCGGCCCGTCGGGCGGCCCGGCTCCGCTCTTCGAGCGATCCCATCGAAGGACCGCCGAAGTATCTCACGAACTCGCCCGCGTTCGGTGTCGCCACGAAGACGGGGTCGAAGGTTTTTTCGGTCATCTCGGCGGGAGCCGGGACAGCGGCGAGCCCGTCGGCGTCGACGATCAGTGGGAACTCTCCGACGAGCTCCCTCTCGATCGCGCGCATCGCTTCGACCGTGTCCTCGTGGGCTCCCGCGCCCATACCGAGGAGGATCGCCGAGGGCCCCGCGGAGCGGACGAACGAGAGGATCTCGCCGACGTCGGTCGGTCGGAACCGCTCGGAACCGAACGGGCGGACCACGAGGTTGGGACTGAACGACTGGATCCGCTCGGCTGCGCCGGAAGGGGCCAAGACCGTCGCGCGCTCGGCGCCCGAGCGCAGGGCGGACAGGGCCGCGAGGGCAGGCGCGCCCGAGTAGGGTCCGCCTCCGATCACCACGATCCGTCCGTTGCGGCCCCGTTCGCTGCCCGGGTCGGGGTCCTTAAAGAAGAGGAACTCTCCGGGACCGGTGCGCCGCCAGGCATCGACCGGAATGCCGATATCGCGCACGATCACCTCGCCCGCGGTCGTCGGGTCCATCTCCTTTTTCACCGTCGTGAACGCGACCGTCCAGTTCGGCCGAAGACCTTCGGGGTCGGTGCATCCCGTCGGAAGGTCGATGGCAAGCACCGGGGCCCGAGAGGCCTTGATCGCCCGGACCGCCTCGCGTATCGGCGAACGCAGGACCCCGGACTGGCCGGTCCCGAGGAGGGCATCGATCACGAGCGGTATCGATTCGAGCTCGTCGGGCCTCGGCACCCCTACGTGAAGGGGGCATCGACGTTGCACCCTTTCGAAGCAGCGCAGGGCCGGCCGGGACCGGATCTCCGACGGGGGGCGGACGATCCAGATCTCCGGGGCGTAGCCCCACTGAAGCAGGTAGAACGCCGCGCAGGTGCCGTCGCCCCCGTTGTTGCCGGTCCCCGCGACCACCGCGAGTCGTGCGGGGGCCCCTGGCAGGTGTCGAATCGCCTCCTCGGCGACGGCCCGACCCGCGTTCTCCATGAGCGCGTCGATCGTGACGCCGAGCGCAACCGCGTTCTGCTCGACGACCGCCATCTCCTCGGACGAAAGGGGTCGGGCGGAGGCGGCCCACATGGCTCGGTCCTACGCCGGCGGGGCGCCTTCCGTCCGCGCGTCGGGCGTCGAGAAGAGGTTCATCGACGTCGGGAGGAGGTTCCGGCGCGCGAGGTACTGGGCCTGGGTCCGACTGTACCGGAACAGGATGTCCGCCTTCCCTTCCTGGAATCCCCAGGGACGCACGATCAAGAGATCTCCCTCACGGATCCACATCTTCTTCTTCATTTTCCCGGTGATGCGGCCCATGCGCGAGGTGTTGTCCTCGCACATCACCCGGATCCTCGCGGCCCCGAGGAGCTGGCTCGCGATCCCAAACACCTCGCCGCGATGGCGCCGAGGGAGCGGAAGACGGCCGACCTCCTCTCCTCCCTCCACGACCTCGACGGCCGGCGTCGGCTCCTCGACCTCGGGGGTCGAGGGCCCTTCGGGATCGTTGGGGGGATTCGGAGTCGCCGGCACGACTCTCTCAGCCGGGCGCAGTATTTCACGTGGAGGACCGAGGCGGGAAGACGACGAGTGGATTTCTCTCGAGAATCCGCTCCTTGGCGTCGGCCGGAAGCCCGAGCTGGCGGAAAGCCTCCAGGTTCGCGCGAATGTCCTTGACGCCGGGCCCGGGCCAGTCGGTGCCGAAGAGGACCTTCGGAGCCTCGCGGGCGAGGGTCGGGAAGTACTCCAGCA
>JASHWY010000055.1 GCA_030043835.1 Thermoplasmata archaeon | reverse complement strand
CCCTGCGGTCACCGGCCCCTCGGCCACCCAAACGAAGAACTTGGTCGAATTGACCTGGCCACCCGAGCCGGTGGCCGTGACGTTGCCGGGGTACGCCGTCGCTCCGGACGCTGTCGTGTAGATGTGGTACGTGGTTGGGGTCGTCGTGGTCACCGGCGCGCTTCCATCGCCAAAGTTCCAGACGAACTTCGTGCCGTTCGTGCCCGCCGGGTAGGTCGAGTTGAGCGCGCTGAACGTCACGTTCTGGCCCACGCCCACGACCACGGTGTAGTTGCCGTGCGTACCGTTGAGGACGTTCGCTCTCGAGTAGGCGAAGTTGCGGACCGATACGTTCACGTTCGCGGTCAAGGTCGCGGACTTCACGATGGTGAAGCTCGCCGTTCCCACGGGCGAGGAGTACGGCTGGGAGGCGAGCGTGAACTTCGTCCAGGTGTTTCCGGGCCCGGCGGCGAGAAGCTTCGTTCCGGGCGGGGCCGCGGTGCCGGCCGCCAGGACGTAGCCCGTCGGCAGCACGAGGGAGTAGTTGAACACCTCGGCACTGGTCGGGTGCCGGAAGGTGAACGAGATTCGATACGCCGAACTATTCTTCGCTACCGACGAGTTCAACCCGTAGGTGCCGCTCCAGCCGATGGTTAGGTTGGCGGCGCTGTTAAGGCCGCAGGACCCGACGCACGTCGACGCGAACGAGGAGACCTTCTCCGCGGCCGTCGGCCCGACGAACACCGATCCGTTGATCGCGGTGCCGGCCTGCGCCACGGGGAAGAACGGGCCGGTCGAGTTCGCCCACGCCTCCACGACGCCAAGGTCGGCGGCCGGGAAGACCGTACCGTGCTCGAAGTCGAGGGCAAGCTGTCCCCAGAGTTGTCCCACCGAGGCGTTCGCGAGGTCGGGAATCGCCGTGTCGTTGCCGAGATTGGCGGTCGTCTCCACGCTCACGGTGCCGTTACCGACCGCCGGGTTGAACCCCGTGAAGTTGAGCGTCGTCAGGTACTGGCCGAGCTCGCTCGGCGCGACGGTCGGAACGAGCACGTTCCGCTGGACCGGCGTCGAGGTCGAGATGTTCAGGGCGTACCAAGTCGTCTGGTACCCGATCGACGACAGGACGACGTCGAACTCCTGGGTTCCCGAAACGAAGTCGCCCGGGTAGGTGCCGATGGCGTAGTACCCGCCCGGCGACGTCACGGCGGAGTAGATGTAGTCGTTCGTGGGATCGTACAAGGTCACGTTCCCGGCGGTCGGGACGTGCGCCCCGGGGCTCGACGCGATGTTGCTGTAGCCGGAAACCAAGTAGGTCGAGACGTTGGTCCACACCGTCTTCGACTGGTGCGCCACGACCGTGACCCCGGTGTAGTTGTAGGACGTTGAGGGTCCGGGAAGGGCGGTTTCGAGGACCCATGTGCCGGCCGGCACGGGGAGCGTGAACAGACCCGCCGCGGTCGTGTTGTTCTGCGCTAGGACGAGGCCGTTGTAGATCGGGTCGAGGAGGAAGAGGTGGGCGTGGGCCTGGGCGACGCCTCCCTCGAGCACTTTTCCCGAGAGGGTAGCGGTGTACGGGAGGATCGTGACGTTCGTCACGTAGGTCGGATACAGGGCCGAGGTGAGCGCGGTCGAATTGACGAAGCTATACGATGGGCTCTGCTTCCCCGGTAGGACCGCGCACGGGCTGCAGCCGGTCAAGCTCACGTTCGATTGCGGGGGAACGTACGCGCCCCAATAGCCGGGAACGAGGGCGCCCGCGGTCCCAACGCTGGTGAAGGTGAACAGGCCTCCACTACCCGTCACCGTCGTCGTGTAGACGACCCCGCTCGCCCGAGAGACGAGGTCGACCTGGACGCCCGCCGGAACCGGGGGCGCAGAGCTGCCGCCCGGCTGTTCCGCATATCCGGTGAGGGTGTAGCTCGGCGACGCGGCCTGGGCCCCGGAGATCGATGCCAGCGTCGCCACTAGCAGAACGACCACCACGGCCCACAGGAGGGGTCGATAGGGGCGCCAAACCAACGGTTTCACGTCTCCTGTACGGTCGCCCCGTACCAAGGGGGCGGCGCGCCGAACTTGGCCCCGCTACATATAGCTTGCCCGGGAGTGCTACCGAGGAGAAAGCGGACGCCGGATTCTACCGATAAATCGCCTGCAGCGACTCGACGGCGCGGCGTCCGACGCGCTCGCGCAGGACGTGCTTTTCGAACTCTTCGTAGAACTTCAAATTCTCCGCGTCGACCGACGGGTGGACCTGCTTCATGGCCGAGTCGAAATGGGCCCGGGTGACCTTCGACGCTTTCAAGTTCTCGCGGATTGCGGTAAGCCCTGCCTCCCGGCAGAGCGCCGCGAGGTCGCTCCCCACGTACCCGTCGGTCCGTGCGGCGAGGTCGACCAGGCTCACGTCGTCGGCGAGGGGCATCTTCCGGGTATGCACCTTCAAGATCTCCATCCTCCCGGCGACGTTCGGAGGTTCTACGTAGAGGAGACGGTCGAACCGACCGGTTCTCAAGAGCGCCTCATCGATCATGTCCGGCCGGTTGGTCGCCGCGATCACCAGTACCCGCTCGAGGGACTCGAGGCCGTCGATCGAGGTCAACAGCTGGTTCACGATCCGCTCGGTGACGCCGCTCGACGTCTGAAGGCCTCGGCGGGGCGCGATCGAGTCGATCTCGTCGATAAAGACGATCGACGGGGAGGCTTGTCGGGCCTTCTTGAAGATCATGCGGATCGCCTTCTCGCTCTCGCCGACCCACTTGCTCATCACCTCGGGGCCTTTCACGGAGATGAAGTTGGCCTGGCTCTCGGTCGCGGCGGCCTTCGCAAGAAGGGTCTTCCCGACCCCCGGAGGGCCGTAGAGGAGGATCCCCCGCGGGGGCTCGATTCCGATGTGCCGGTAGACCTGGGGGTTCTTGAACGGGAGCTCGACCGACTCCTCGAGGATGCGGCGGACCCGTTCCACCCCGCCGACTTCCTCCCAGCGGGTCGTCGGCACCTCCACTGCGACGTCGCGAAGGCTCGACGGCTCGATCTGCTTGAGGGCGCCCCGGAAATCCTGCTCCGTGACCTTCATGCGCTCGAGCAGCGAGAGCGGGATCGGCTGGTCGAAATCGATCTCGGGGAGGTAGCGGCGTAGCGCGCTCATCGCGGCCTCGCGGGCGAGCGACGAGAGGTCGGCGCCGACGAACCCGTGGCTCTGAGCGGAGAGCTCCTTTAAGATGCGCTCGCGATCGCGATCGCTTCCCTCGATCGGCATCCCTCGGGTGTGGATTTGGAGGATCTCGAGGCGCCCTTCCATCGTCGGGACGCCGATCTCGATCTCCCGGTCGAACCGCCCGGGGCGACGGAGGGCCGGGTCGATCGCCTCCTCCCGGTTCGTCGCCGCGATCACGATCACGTTCCCGCGTCCCGACAGGCCGTCCATCAACGTCAGTAGCTGCGCGACGACGCGTCGCTCGACCTCGCCGACGACCTCGTCGCGACGCGGTGCGATCGAGTCGAGCTCGTCGATGAAGACCACGCTGGGCGCGTTCTTCTCCGCCTCCTCAAACTTCTCGCGGAGCTCTTTCTCGCTCTCCCCATAGTACTTCGAGATGATCTCGGGGCCCTGGATCCCGATGAAGTGGGCGCCCGCCTCGTTCGCGACGGCCTTCGCGATGAGCGTCTTCCCCGTGCCGGGAGGGCCGTAGAGGAGAACCCCCTTGGGTGGCGTGATCGCGAGTCGGTCGAAGAGCTCGGGGTGTTTGAGCGGCAGCTCGATCATCTCCCGGACCCGTCCTAGCTTCTCGGTCAAGCCCCCGATATCCTCGTAGGAGACGCGGGGGGCCGCGACCTCGGTCTCGCTGACCGTCTCCTCCTTGATGGTGATGAGCGTCGACGGCGCGACCTGGACGATCCCTTTGGGCTGCGTCGCGACGACCATGAACGGCAGCGAGCCGCCCATCAAGAAGACGCCGGGAATCACGAACACGTCGCCGCGAACGAACGGCCGTCGGGCGAGCGCCTTTGCGACGAAGCTCTCGAGGCCGGGTCCTAAGTCCATGCGGGCCGAGCCTGCGTAGATGGGCGCGATCGTGATCGCGTCGGCGTTGGGGCAATCGACGCGCTGCACGGAGACCCGGTCGCCGATGCTCACCCCGGCGTTCCGTCGCACGACCGCTTCGATACGGACGAGGGCCTTCCCCTCGTCGTCCGGTTGGGCGCGGCTCACAATCGCCGGAGTCGGCTTACGGCCCCGGATCTCCACGATGTCGCCGAGACCCACCTTGAGCCGTTGCCGGGACTGGACGTCCAATCGAGCGGTCCCGAGGCCGATGTCCTGCTGGAACGCCTCGGCCACCCGAAGGGTGATCGCGTCTCCCATCCGTTACCGGTTTGGACCCCGATGCGAGTTAAAACTCCTTTGCTGGAGGGGGGCGGTCTCGGGGCGTCGGCATCCCACCGTGGGAAGGCCGGCACGTGGGGTGTACGCGCGATCGGAAGCCGCACCCTAAAGCGTCCGCTGACCCGGCGACCTCGCGGCGGCCGGGAGGTCCGGAACCGGCTCTCCGAGCACCTCCGAGAGCTCAGCGACCGTGCCCGGCCCGAAGCCCATGAAGTGGTTGTTGGCATACGCAAAGACGGTCGCGATTGCGCGACCTTCGTCGTCGAACCGGGCGCGCATCGCCTCCATCGCCTCCCGCCCGGATCGTTGGATCCGGCCGAACTCGGTCAAGGCCCGGTCCCCGATGAACCGGGCGTAAAGGAACGGACCGGTGACCCACGGGGGCGGTGCCGTATCGGGAAGGACCGACCAGACGAGCGCCGCCCCTCGCTGAGCGAGGGCATCCCGGGTCTCGTCGACCCACCACGAGCGATGACGGAGTTCGACGGCGAGATCGAAGGAGGTCGGGATCGCGTCGAGGAGCCGGTCGAGCGTTGGGGCCCCCCGATCCCTGCGGAAGGAGGCGGGGAACTGAAGGACGAGCGGGCCGAGCTTTCCGCGAGAGCGGAGCGGGTCCAAGCTCGCGAGGAACCCCTCGAGGACGCTCACACCTTCGGGTCCCGACTCGTGCGTCACGTCGCGCGGCACTTTAAGCGAGAATCGGAACCCGTCGGGCGTGCGGTCGGCCCAACGGCGTATGAGAAACGGCGTTGGAGCGCGGTAGA
>JASHWY010000054.1 GCA_030043835.1 Thermoplasmata archaeon | reverse complement strand
GGGTTCGTCTTCGTGAGCAACGTCGCACCCGCGGTCAATGCTCTCTTGAATCCCACCGGCGAGCAGAACTATAGCTGGGTTCCCACGACCCCCTCGGGGACGTTTGACACGTACCTCCCACCGTCCCTGCCCCCGTCCTCCACCTTCGTGGGGTACTACGTCCAGGCCTTTGCCGCGGAGTTCGCGGAGTGGAATAGCACGGGAGCGTTCACCACGGCTCAGACGGCGTACTCGATCACCATGACGCCGGCGCCGGGGATCATCCGGGCTCCGCTCTACATGACGGGGAACGCCCAGGGGGAGGACCTCGAGCAGAACGTCTCTGGAGTGACGACGACGCCGTATACGTTCTCGAGCCTCGTAATCTACTCGAACTTTTCGTTCAACCACGTGAACGATTGGAGGTACCCATCGTTCGTGATCTTTAGTGCGCAACTCGTGACCAACGGGCTTCTCGTCTCGGACCTCGCTCAGGGACCCGATTCGGGGTACTCGGCGCCGAACGGATTCTTCTACCTCTTGGACTACCCGCTTCCGCCTTTCCTCGGAGAGCTCCTTCTCCCGGCCATCCTCGGACCGTTACCGTACTATACCGACCAGATCCAGGTGATGGACAGCGCCAGTGTCCACATCACTGACGAGACCCTCCCGGGGTACATCGCGCTCGCTTACCCGGAAGGTGGCCTCATCTTCCTATGGGCCGATAGCAACACGCTCGTGAGTGGCGTCATCGCCGACGACGAGTCGGGCGGCGTCTTCGTGGGCGACTCGGTAGGGGTCGTCGTGCGCGACGTGGAATCGAGCTTTTACGCCTATGGGGTCGAGGACGTTGGTTCGACCGGTACCACCGTGACCTCCGTCAAAGCGTTCGACGGCGGAGTCGGGATTGAGTCTCTCTCGGCCACGGGCTCTTCGTACTCTTGGATCAACGTGACCTCCGATGGCCTCGGAGTCTGGGCGGGGGAATGGTACAACGGCTATTTCCCCGCCGGTTACCTTCCGGCGTACTATGACATTCCCGGCCTTAAGACGGCCACGATCAACGAGGTCAATGCGACCGACTACGGAGAGGGCCTGAACCTCACGTTCTCGACCCACGTGACGGTCACCAACGTCGGAACGTATCTCCTGGGCTTCGGCGGAGTGATCCTAAGCTCGCTCGGAACCACGATCGACAACTACCGGGCGTACGGCGGCTGGGGCATCGACATGTTCGGCGCGGATTACACGAACTACACCGACTACTACCTCACCGACCCGATCTACCACGACCTCCTCGGGATCGTTTGGTTGGGCGCCCAGAACACGACCGTGACCGACGGCAAGATCATTGACTACGCGTGGGGGATCGAAGCGTTCTACGACGGCACGACCTCGTTCGTGGACCTCAACATCACCGACACGAGCAGCTCGGCCTACGGGGTGTACAGCGTGTATGACATCGGCATCAGCTTCACCGGCATGTCGATTTTCGACGAGCCGGGTTTCGCTGTTGTCTTGTGGTACCCCATCGGAGACACGTTCACGACCACGACCATCCTCGACGTCTACTGGGGAGTCGAAGTCAACTACGGAACGGATAACACGTTCACGACCACGGCCGTTACCAACAGCTACGTGGGAATCGTTTCTGCCTACAGTTTGGGAGGCGACACGTTTACCACCCTCACCGTGCAGGACTCCACGTTCGGCGGGGAGCTCGCCGACGCGGTCGGTGGGACCGTGACCGGCGTGGTCGCAAACGACAGCTACGTCGGCTTTGACATCTTCTACGATGACGGGGTAGCGGCCTCGAAGATTACGGCTTCGAACACGAGCACTTTCTACGACTATGCGGCCGGCCTCCTCATCTACGCCGGCGGCTCGAACACCGTGACGACCGTCCTTGCTGAGTACGGAGGGGTGGGGGTGCGGATTTCGGACTCCGCCTCCGACACGGTCACCGGCGTCACCGCGACCGCAGGATCGATCGGCGTCGTCACGGACCCGTCGACCGATATCAGTATCTCGACCGTGACGGTGTCGGACTTCTCGATCGGGGTCTACGCGTATGGGACCGTCGGACTTTGGATCAGCGGGGTCACCGCGACCGACGTCACCGTGGTGTCGCCGTGGACCGACTACTTTGATGGCCTGCCCGCGGCAGCGATCGACACCGAAGACACCTCGATGGCGACGATCTCGGACGTGGTCGCCACCGGTTATCCGGCGGCGTTGTTCGATGCCTACTCCGACGCACCGACGGTGAGTGCATTGAACGCCACCGGCGGCGACTACGGGATCATCCTCAATGGCACCGAGTTTGGACTCTTCAGTGGCATCGGGGCGTTCCAGGATGTGGTGGGGATGCTGCTGGAGGAGGGTGCCTATGAGAACGTCATCACCGATAGCTCGTTCGTCGACGACTCGAGCTACGGGGTCCTGCTGACGGATGCGGTCGTCTACTGCTACGACTGTGAGCAGCCCGAGGGTGACTTCGCCGAGTACAACACTGTCTACGACAACAACTTCATCGGGGACAACGGAGCGACGAGCACCTACAGCGCGGCGCACATCCAGGCCTGGAGCGGCGACTACAACTACTTCTACATCTGCACGAACTCCGCCTGCACGACGGGACTCGGGAACTACTGGGCCGACTGGCACACCTACGGAACGAACGGATTCCTGGCGCCGTACGTGATCTCGGGAGCGGCCGAGGACCTGTTCCCGATCGGACCCGCAGAGACGGTCGCGGTGACCTTCACCGAGACGGGGCTCGCCGCGGGCGCGACCTGGTGGGTCACCGTGAACGGCGTACAAACGTTCGGCAACACGGCGGCTATCGCCGTCACCGAGCCGTTCGGAACGTACGCCTACACCATCGGCGTCGCCGGCAATGGGGCCGCCGCGAACCCGTCGAGCGGTTCGCTCTCTGTTTCCGGAGCGACCACGGTGGCCGTGACGTTTACGCCGAACACCTACGCGGTAACGCTGAGCGCGGGGGGCCTCTCGCCGAGCACGACGTGGTCGGCGACGGTCAATGGCGTGTCGCAATCGACGTCGGGGACGACGCTCACGTGGTACCTAGCGAACGGGACGTACACGTACACTTTCGGTGCGGTCTCGGGGTACAACCTCGGATCGGGCGCGACCGGTTCGCTGACGGTGAACGACGCCCCGGTGAGCGTCTCAACGACCTACTCGCCCGTGTCGGTGCCGTCGCTCGCGACGACCTCGAACCTCGACAACTACTTCGCCGCTGCCCTCGCCATCGCGGTCATCGCGCTGGTGGTCGGGCTGCTGGCGTTGTTCCTGTCGGGCCGGCGCAAGAAGGCGGAGCCCGCTTCGGCGCCACCGGCACCGTGGACTCCGCCCGCTGGGGGCGGGGGCACCTCGGGCGGCGGCGGGTCCGGGGGCACAGGTACGCAGAGCAGCTGGAGCGAAGGGTCGGGATCGAGCCCGGGGGGTCCCGCGAGGTAGCGCCGCAGGGCTCGCCCCATCGAGAACCCTTTCGTCCCCGGGTCCGGGAAAAGACCCGGGGTGACTTTACTCTCCTCGCGGCTGGGTTGAACTCCTCCGAAGAGGAGGGTCTCTAGCACTAGCGCCCGGTAGAGAGTGGCTTATCCCGGGAACACCTAGCCGCCCAGGTTCAATCGCGAGGTCCCCGATTCGGAACCCCCGGGGGGTACGATGGTCGAGTCCGATATCGTTCGCGTCGCGCTCCGGTTCGTGAACGAGATCAATCGTCACGATGTCCTTGCCCTCCTCGCGATGATCTCGAACGACCACGTCTTCGTCGATTCCCAGGGCCAGGAGCTACGGGGCAGGGACCGCCTCGCCGACGCATGGACCACGTACTTCGGGCGGTTCCCCGACTACCGGATCGTCATCGAGGACCACATGCAGTGGGGGGTGGTGGTCGGCCTGTTCGGGACGGCGAGCGGAACGCTCCGAGGACCCAGCGGCGAGGTCCCGCCCCCCAACCGCTGGAAGATCCCGGCGGCCTGGAAGGTGATCGTGCGGAACGGCCGAATCGAGCGATGGCAGGTCTTCGCCGACAACGAGGCGGTCCGCCGGATTACCGAGGCGGCTCGAGCCGCCGCCCCTTAACCGGCTGCGCAGGGCGGCCTGCGTGCCATCGTTATCTCCTTCCGTGTTCGTGGCCGGCCGCCGTGGCAGCGCCCGAAGGCTCCCATCCTCATCTTAGGATCGTTCCGGGGGAAGTAGAGGCCAGCGACACGACGAGCCGCATGGTCATTCCGACGCCCACCCAGGGTCCCTGGGCACCGTTCGACCGGGTGGGGGAGGTGGTGGTGACCGTGGGGCGGAAGTTCGCTCCGCACGCCCACCAAGCGCAAGAGGTGCTGACCTACGTGGTGGAAGGTTTCGCGTCCTACGCTCCCGAGACCGGGCCCGTCCAATCGATGCGTCCGGGCTCGGTCCTCCTGTTGACGAGCCCCTCGCGAACCTCCCATTCGGTCAATCCGTCTCGCGGGGCGACGGTCCGTTGGTTCGCTGTGGTGGTGGACCTGCCCGGGAGCTCCGCGAAGAATATTACGATCCAGACCGACACGCCCATCGCTGCCGCCCCGGATCCCGACGGGACGGTGGTACGACGGCTCGTAGGACCCGGCACGAAGGTCACCTCGTCCGCGGGACTCTCCTGCGAGGAGGTCCTCTTCGCCGACGAAGGGACCTCGTTCCGCCGCGTCGGCCACGACCGCCGGGGTGTCGTCTATGCCCTCGCGGGGCGGGGCCAGGTCGACGGCGAGATCCTCGAAGTGGGGGAGGCGGCTCTCGTCGAGGACGCCGCGGGCCTTGCGCTTCACGGTCGACCGGGGTTTCGGGTCCTACTGGTGACCGCCCCGCGCGCCGGCTAGCGTCGTGTCGATGCTCCGGTTGGGCCCCAGGGCTCGCGTAGAGATCCTTTCGGTCGGCTACCTCGACGATGGGGGCCGGGTCGGCTCGACCGTTTCGTTCGTTCGAGAGGGTCGTTTCCGTGGGATTGTCGATCCGGGCTTCGTGCGCTCTCGTTCGATGATCTTGGGGCCGTTGCGACGGCTCGGCGTCCTCCCCCGGAGATCCCCGACGTGATCCTCTTCCACCACCACCCCGATCACACC
>JASHWY010000053.1 GCA_030043835.1 Thermoplasmata archaeon | reverse complement strand
GGCCAGTTCGTGATGCTCTGGATCCCCGGCGATGACGAGCTCCCCATGTCCCTCTCCTACACCGACGGTCCTTCGAAGGGAGTGACCGTGAAGGCGATGGGGGCGACGAGTCGCCACATCCTCGATCTACCGCCGGGCACCCTCATCGGGATTCGAGGACCGTACGGGAACGCGTTCGACCTTAAGCCATCGCGCATCCTCATCGTCGCCGGAGGGTCCGGCGCCGCCGTTCTCGCCCCGGCCGCGGACCAGGCGCGCGCTCGGGGAGCCTCGGTCACGGTCGCCCTTGGGGCGACCCAAGCCCCCGAGTTGCTCTTCCACGACCGGTTTCGGGCGATGGGGGCCCGAGTCGAGGTCGCAACCGACGATGGTTCGCTCGGCACGAAGGGCTTCGTGACGAAGGTCGCCGAAGAGCTCCTTCTGACCGAGCCGTTCGACGCCGTATGGACGTGCGGGCCCGAGGTCATGATGCGAAAGGTCGCCGATGCCGCCGCTCCGAAAGGCGTCCGCGTTTTTTGCTCCGCCGAACGCCACATGAAGTGTGCTCTCGGGATGTGCGACGCGTGCGCCCTTGGCCCGTTCCACGTGTGCGTCGACGGACCGGTCTTTCCGGCGGAGGTGCTCACGAAGATTCCAGACTTTGGGACCTATCACCGAGAGAGCTCCGGACGACGGGTTCCCTTCTGAGCCTCTCGTTCCCATGGTGCATCGTTCGGCAACCGCCGGAGGGCGGAGTCGCCACAGCCTTTATGCGACCCACTTGATACGAGAACGCGGGAGGGCGCGAATGAAGGTCATTGTCGTGAGCGGAGGGGTCATTTCGGGCCTCGGGAAGGGGATCACGACCTCCTCCCTCGGCCGCCTCCTCAAGGCCCGGGGGATTCCCGTCACCATCGTGAAGATCGATCCGTACCTCAACGTCGACGCAGGGACGATGAACCCGTACCAGCACGGGGAGGTGTTCGTCCTCGACGACGGGACCGAGGTCGACCTCGACCTTGGCAACTACGAGCGGTTCCTCGGCCAGAGCTTGATGGGCACCCACAACCTCACGACGGGGAAGATCTACCGCTCGGTCATCGAGAAGGAGCGGCGCGGCGACTACCTCGGCAACACGGTCCAGATCATCCCCCACGTGACCGGCGAGATCAAGCGGTCGATCCGGGAGGTCGCCCAGGGCGCCGGCGCCGAGGTCGTGCTGGTAGAGGTCGGTGGAACGGTCGGCGACATCGAGTCGATGCCGTTCTTGGAAGCGCTCCGCGAGCTTTCCTACGAGCTCGGCGAGGGCCACATGGCGTTTGTCCACACCACCCTCGTTCCCGTGGTCGGGCCGGTCGGCGAGGCGAAGACCAAGCCAACGCAGCACTCGGTCCGAGAGCTCCGAGCGATCGGGATCCGGCCCAATATGATCATGGCCCGGAGCCCGGTTCCGCTCACCCCGGACATCAAGGCGAAGATCTCGCTGTTCTGCGACGTCCCCCCGGACGCCGTCGTCTCGGTCCCCGACGAGCCGGTGATCTACGAGGTCCCGTTGGTCCTCGAAGCGCAGGGTGTGGGCAGCCTCCTTACCCGGGTCCTGGGCCTCACCGACCGGCCCCCCGACTACACGGCGTGGAAAGAGTTCCTCACCAACTATCGACGGGGCGAAGGCTCGGTCGAGGTCGCCGTCGTCGGCAAGTACACCGAACTCCGCGACGCCTACCTCTCGCACTCGGAAGCGTTCCATCACTGCCAGGGCCACTTGGGAACGGAGATCCGGCTCTCCTGGTACGACTCGGAGGACATTCCGAGGAACCCGTCGCTCGTCGCCCGTATTCAACGCTCGGACGCGATCCTCGTCCCCGGCGGCTTCGGAGCGAGAGGGGTGGAAGGCAAGGTGCGCGCGATCGAGATCGCACGGACCGAGCGGATCCCCTACCTCGGCGTCTGCTACGGCTTCCAGATGGCCGCCGTCGAGTATGCCCGTCACGTCCTCGGACTCCCGAAGGCGAACACCACCGAGGTCGATCCGGGCACCCCCGACCCGGTCGTCTGTCTCCTCGAGGAGCAGAAGGGAGTCAACGAGCTCGGCGGCACCATGCGGCTCGGTGCGCAGCGGGTCCTCCTCACCGCCGGGTCCAAGGTGGCCGAGGTCTACGGGAAGACGGAGATTTGGGAGCGCCACCGTCACCGATTCGAGATCAACCCCAAGTACATCGACCGTTTCCGCGCGGCGGGCCTTAACGCCACCGGATTCTCCGTCGATTCGCGCGTCGAGGCGTTCGAGGCTTCCGACCATCCGTTCTTCGTAGGGGTGCAGTACCACCCGGAGTTCCTCTCCCGCCCCGAGGCTCCGCACCCGCTCTACCTCGCGCTCGTGAGGGCCGCGATCGCACGCAAGGAGGTCGCGGCTCCTGTCGCTCCCGCGCCGGCTCTCGCGTGACCTCATCGAACTGGACGGCCAGGTCGTCCGAATCGCGGGTCACTTCGAAGAGTACCGCGCTCTCGGCGGCGTCGCGTTTGCGCTCGTCCGGGACGTCGGCGGCACGGCCCAGGTCACGCTCAAGAAGGGGACGACCGACCCGGCGCTCTTCCCGCTCTTCGCCGAACTCCCGCGCGAGTCGGTGGTCGAGGTCGAGGGAACGGTTCAGCGATCGGAGAAGGCCCAGCGCGGGGTCGAGCTACTGCCGTCCCGCGTGACGGTGATCTCGCGGGCCGAAGTGCCCCTCCCCCTCGGCGTGATCGACAAGGTCGGCGCCGAGCTCGACACCCGGTTCAACCACCGGGTGATCGACTTGAGGAAACCCTCGGTGCGGGCGATCTTCGAGCTTCGGTCGGCCCTCCTCGCGGGATTCCGGTCCGCGTTTTTAAGCCGCGACTTTATTGAGATCGAAACGCCCAAGCTGCTTCGCGAAGGGGCCGAGGGAGGGGCGACCCTCTTTCCGGTCGACTACTTCGAAACGCGAGCCTACCTCGCGCAGAGCCCGCAACTCTACAAACAGATGCTGATGAGCGCCGGGTTCGAGAGGGTCTTTGAGATTGCCCCCGCATGGCGCGCCGAGCCGTCCGACACGGTGCGCCATCTGACCGAGTTCACGAGCCTCGACCTCGAGGTAGCGTACCCGGAAGGAGCGGACGGTCTTCGAACCATCCTCGAAGAGGTGCTGGTGGACGCGCTGCGCTCGACGCACCAGGAGCTCGCCGCCCGGAAGAACCCGCTGGCCTCGAACATCCCGGACGTGAGGACCCCTTTCCCGAGGATCCCGTTTGCCCGGGCCGAGGAGTGGCTCGGCCGCCCGGGAGCCGAGCAGGACTTCGGGTCGGAGGACGAGAAGGCGATTGGGGCCCGTGTCCAGAACGACTTCGGTGTGCCGTTCTATTACCTCATCGACTATCCGACCGCCGTGAAGTCGCACACCTTCTATGCTCAGCGGCAGGACGGCAACCCGCGGGCAACCTGGTACTGCGACCTCGACTTCCGCGGGTGGGAGATCGCGAGCGGAGGGCTCCGCGAGCATCGCATCGACCGGTTGCGGGAGAACTTTGTCGCCGCCGGCCTCGACCCCGAACGCTTCGGGGGATACCTCGAGGCCTTCCGTTACGGCATGCCGCCGCACGGCGGATTCGGGTTCGGGGTCGACCGTCTCATCACCTTGCTGGCAGGGCTCTCCAATATACGGGAGGCACGCCTCTTCCCCCGGGACCGATACCGCCTCGACCCGTAACGGAGCCAACCTCATGGTCGCTGCGAAGAGGACCCTTCCCGCGCCTCCCGAGCTTCAGAGCCGATGGGCGGCCGTCCTCGAGGAGGCTGGCCTGCGGCCTGCGATCCTCGCGATCCACGACAAGTTCCCCGAAGAGCGCTCCCTCGAGGTACCGTTCTCCGCTATCGACGGAGCGGATACCGCCCTCGCGGACCTCCTGCTGGAGCGCCCCGACGAGGTCATCACCGCCGGTATCCGCGCGATGCGCGAACTCCTTCCGGTCGCCGGTCCCGAAGCGGACAGCTTCCGGCTGCGGGTGATCGGACTTCCCCCCACGGCGCACCGGTCGATCCGGGCGATCCGCGAGTCGGACTTGAACCACCTCTTGGCCATCGATGGGATCGTCCGACGCGTCACCGAAGTCCGGCCCCAGATCCGGGATGCCGTGTTCCAGTGTGTGGCGTGCCGAACCGAGTTCCACGAGCCCCAGGACGAGGGGTCGCTCGTCTTCCGCGAACCCCTCGAGTGCCCGGAATCTCAAGGGGGTTGCGGGAAACCCATCGGCCGCACCCGCTTTCGGCTCATCGCAGAGAAATCGACCTACGTGGACGCCCAGCGCATCGAGCTCCAAGAGCACCCCGAATCGTTGAGGCATGGCGCCCATCCCCAGGGGATCTCCGTTCTGTTGACCGAGGACCTCGCGGGCCAGGTGCTGCCCGGGAACCGGGTCGTCCTCAACGGGGTGTTGAAAAGCTTTCAGCGGGCGAGCGCCGCTCGGGGCGGCATCGTCCGGAACACGACGTTCGACATCATGGTCCTCGGGAACTCGATCGAATCGAAGACGGTCGAGTTCGAGGAGATTGACATCTCTCCGGAGGACGTGGAGGTGATCGAGAGCTTCCGTGGGGATCCCACGGTCGTCGACAAGATCGTCCTCTCGCTCGCGCCCACCATCAAGGGGATGGAGGAGGAGAAAGAGGCGATCGCGCTCCAGATGTTCGGTGGGGTGGAGAAAGTCCACTCGGACGGGATCCGCGTTCGGGGTGACATTCACATCCTGATCGTTGGGGACCCGGGGGTCGCCAAGAGCCAGTTGCTCCGGTATGTGGCCGAAGTCGCTCCGCGCGGCCTCTACACGAGCGGTAAGGGAGCGACCGCCGCCGGCCTCACGGCCGCGGTCGTGAAGGACGATTTCGCCGGGGGCCGTTGGGTCCTCGAGGCCGGCATGCTCGTCCTCTCGGATGGCGGCATGGCGGTGATCGACGAGCTCGACAAGATGAACCCCGAAGACCGCTCGGCGATGCACGAGGTACTCGAGAGTGGGCAGGTCAGCATCGCGAAGGCCGGCATCACCTCGACGCTGAATGCCCGATGCCCGGTCCTTGCGGCCGCCAATCCGAAGTGGGGACGGTTCACCCCCGACCGGTCGATCGCTGAGCAGATCGACCTCCCGCCGACCCTTCTGTCTCGTTTCGACGCGATCTTCTCGATCAAGGACGTACCCGACCAGGCTCGCGACCGACGGCTCGCGAGCCGGATTCTGGCCTCGGCGCGAGACGTCGAGGTGAGTCATCTTGCCGGAAGGCCAGGGCTGGAGACGCAGGGCGCGCCGTTTCCGCCGGAGCTCCTCAAGAAGTACATTGCCTACGCGCGCCGCTTCATCCGGCCGGTGCTCTCGGCCGAGTCCCTCGCGACCCTCGAGGACTTCTACGTCCGCGTTCGAAAGCAGGGAGAGGAACCGAACGCGCCGGTCCCGATCACCGCGCGGCAGCTGGAAGCGCTCATTCGGCTCAGCGAAGCCGCGGCTCGGGCCCGCCTCTCCTCGGTCGTCGGTGTCGAGGACGCCCAGCGGGCGATCCACATCATGGAAACGTACCTTAGCCGAGTGTCGATGACCGAGGAGGGGAAGATCGACATCGACCTCACCGTGACCGGCGTGAGCCACAGCCAGCGCGAGCGCCAGGTCGCCTTGCTCCACATCATGCGCCAGCTCCAGGCGACGCACGACGGGATCTTCTCGATGGAGCAATTCCGCGAGGCCGTCGAGCGGGCCAACATCGACGTCGCGAAGGCGGAGGCGCTGCTCCAGAGCATGCGCAATCAGGGTGAGATCATCGAACCCCGCCCGAACCAGCTCCAACTCGTGCGTTTCGACGGAGTTTCGGGACGCTAGGGGCCCGTTTATCCTCCCGGTGGATGGGTCCAAAGACGTAGGGAGGACTCTCATGGCCGACGATGGGTTCGTGATGCGGGTCCACCGGGTCCGCGCGGAGTTCGTGGTCGCAGCGTGCGACGCCGAGCTCGTGGGCCGGGAGCTCCCCGTCGGGGAGAGCGGACGCACGGTGACCATCTCGAGCCACTTCTACGGAGAGCGCCGCGTGACGCGCGAAGAGCTCCTGTGGGCCCTCGAGCGGGCGACGATCGCGAACCTCCTCGGTGAGCGGGTCCTAAAGCTCGCGGAGGAGGCCGGCCACATCGCGCCCGGCGGGGCGGGAACCCTGGGCGGGGTCCCTCACGCCGAGATCTTCGCGATGCTCCGGTAGCAGCCGAGGGAGACCGTGGCGGAGGGGGAGTTTTGCGTCGTCTGCGGGGCCACGGGTCGGCCGCTCGTGGACGGGGTCTGTGCCGAGTGCGCGGCCGACCGGACGCCGCTTGTGTCGGCGCCGGCCCGTGCGGTCGTCGTCCTGTGCCCTCACTGCGGAGCTCGCCTCGTGAAGGACCACTGGGAGCGGGAGAACTCGAGCCCGCTCATCACGGCGGAGGACCTCTACCGTTTCCTCGTCGTCCACCCCGAGGCCGGCGTCCGTCGGATGGGCTGGGAGGAGATCTCGTCGAAGGGCACCGTTCGGGAGATGGTCGGAAAGGCCGACGCGGTCTTCCGAGGGGCGCACCGCGAGGTGACGATCCCCCTATCGGTCCGGGTGGAGCATCGGACGTGCCCGGACTGCAGTCGCAAAAGCGGGAAGTTCTACACCGCGATCGTGCAGCTCCGGGGGCCGGTGGAGGGACGGGCCGAGCGCGCCCCAGCCCTCCGTGCGCGGCTTAATGTCGCCTGGAAGGAGATCATGCAGGACGCTCGTCCCGACTGGAGGAAGGCGGTATCGTGGCGGGAAGAGCTTCCCGAGGGTTGGGACGTCTTCTTCACCGACACCCTCGCCGCCCGGTCGGTGGCCCGGCTCGCCCAGCAGCGATTCTCGGCCGAATTTCGGCAGTCGGCGTCGCTCTTCGGACGGAAGGACGGGAAGGACGTCTACCGGGTGACCTACCTCGTCCGCATCCCCCGCCCCGGCCCTACTCCTAAAGCGGAGGCACCGAGGCACCGCACCGCCGCGCGCCTCGAACCATAGTCTTAAGAAGCGACCACCTCCTCGCAGCCCCCGAAAGCGGGGGCACGCTTCGATGGCGAAGTCAAGCGGAATTCTTCGGCGGCATCACGGGGCAGACGCATTGGAAGAGGGCTCGTTCCTCGACCTCGGTACGATGAACTTTGAGGACGAGGCCGGCTCGCTCGTCGGGGTCAAAGGGAATGTCCGCCTCGCCGAGATCCTTCGCTTTGAGGACCTCCACGAGATCTCCAAACTCGCCTACCAAGGCGACATCGTCCTGCTCGACTACACGTCGATCGCGAACGACGCGATCGCGGTGAAGCGAATGAGCATCGATTTGAAGAACGTCGCGAAGGACACGGGAGGCGACGTGGCGGGCATCGCTAAAAACCTGCTCGCCATCACGCCCGCCGGTATCCGGATTGATCGGCAGAAGATCCGTCCATCGTTCTAGGCCCGGCAGGGCATGAAGGTCCTCGTCGACCGTCGCGACGGCGTCAACGCCGCCGTCGACGCGACCGTTAGCGGGGTCTTCGAGCGCGCCGAGAAGGAGAAGGAGTTCCCGCGCGCTCTCGCCCGCGAGGATTCCGCGACCGGCGGGCTCGTGAAAGCCGCCTGGGACCGTAAGGAGATTCGCGGCAAGCGCAAGGAGGTCACGGTCGTCCACCGGCCGGGGGGAAAGGGGCGCCTCCTGTTCGTCGGGCTCGGTCCACGGGTTCGCTACGACGCGGAGGTAGCTCGCCGGGCCGCGGCCGAGGCCGTGAGGGCGCTCCAAGGGAGGGGCGCGAGGACGATGGCGTTCCGGCTCCCTTCGTTCGTTACGGAGTCAACCTCGGCCGAGGCAGCGACCCGTGCCCTCGTGGACGGGGCCGTGCTCGGCGGCTACGAGTTCGTCCGGTACAAGAGCTCCACCGAAGGAGGGGTCGAGGAGGCGACGGTCTGCCTGGGCGACGACCTCGTCCGCGAGGAGTCGGGACTCCGCCAGGCCGTTTCCGAGGAAGCGACGATCGCCGACGTGGTCGTCTGGACGCGCGACATCGCGAACCTTCCGGCCGACACCGCGACGCCCGAACGCCTCGCCGAGGAGGCCCGCGCGCTCGGCAAGGAGATGGGGATCAAGGTCACCGTTTTCGACGAGAAGAAGCTCGCCGAGATGAAATGCGGCGGCCTCCTCGCGGTCGGAGGAGGGTCGTCGCACCCGCCTCGTCTCATCGTCCTCGAGTACCCCGGCGGGGCGCGACGCGGAAGGACGGTCGCGCTCGTCGGGAAGGGGATCACGTTCGACTCGGGCGGAATTTCCTTAAAGCCGGCTCCGAAGATGTCGGAGATGAAGTTCGACAAGTCGGGCGCGGTCGCGGTGCTCGGTACCCTCCGTGCCGCGGCGATGCTCAAGGTCGCGCCTCGCGTCATCGGGGTGATGGCGTGCGCCGAGAACCTCCCCAGCGGGACCGCCTATCGGCCCGGGGACGTGGCCCGAACCTACAACGGGAAGACGATCGAGGTCCTCAACACCGACGCGGAGGGCCGAGTCGTGCTCTCGGACGCCCTCGGCTACGTGGTCGCGCAGTACCGGCCCGACGAAGTGATCGACCTCGCGACCCTTACGGGCGCCCAAGTGATCGCGCTCGGCGACGACACGGCGGGCCTCATCGCGACCGACGAGAAGATCGCGAGCGGCCTCCTCTCGGCTTCGAAGGCGACGGGGGAGCCCCTCTGGCGCATGCCGCTCACCGACTACCACCGCGAGCTCGTGAAGAGCCATGTCGGCGACGTCCGGAACTCGACCGAGATCCCGGTGGCGGGGATGCTCACCGCCGCAGCGTTCCTCGAAACGTTCGTGGGGAACACCCCATGGGCCCACATCGACATCGCCGGCCCCGCTTGGACCTCATCGCTGACCCGCAAGTACCAGCCCGCGTACCAGAACCGCGGAGCGACCGGCTTCGGGGTGCGGGTCCTCACCCGCTACCTCATGGATTCCGCCCGAGCCTGATCGGCGGGGCGGCCGTCGGGCGCCCTAAGGGTCTCTTACGCGGCGACGATCTGGACGCTCTCGCCGCCGTGCCGTGTCGCCCGCGGACGGACCTCGCAGAAGAGCGGCGTATGGTAGCCACCGCCGGTGATGAGCGCGGTGCCGACCGGCAACGATTGGATCATATCGGTCATCCCCGCGGTCAAGCCCTCGATCGACTGCGCGATCGCGCGCAAGTCGAGCGGGTTTGTGACCTGGAGGATGAGCTGGGTGTTGCACTGCGAGAGAACGTTCTTGTCGATCCTTGCGGCCCGCTGGGTGACGACGCAGAGACCGAGGCCGAACTTCCGGCCCTCGCTCGCGATCGTTTTGAGGACCCGCGAGCAGGTGGCCGCCCCCTGCTGCGGAGCGAAGTTGTGGGCCTCCTCGATGACGAGGAAGAGCGGAGGGATCTTCTCCTTCTTCCGGTTCTCGAAGAGCGTCGTCGCGAGGCGGGCGACGACAAGCTCCTGAACGTCGGGCGCGACCCCGCGGAGATTGATGAGGGTCGCGTCGCCCTTATGGACGAGGTCGTTGAGGCTCGTCCCGACGGGCCCCAGGAGCTTCGTCTGCTCGACGTACTCGAGGCGCTCGTGGAGCGTCTCCGCGACCGCCCCTTCGGTCACCTCGGCGGCCCGGACCAGGTCGTGGACCGAGAACTCGGGGTTCGTCGACGCGGCACGCTCGATGAGCTCCTTGAGCGGTCCCAAGAAGGTCTTCACGTTCGTGAGGCCCATGAAGACCAAGAGGTCGCGGAGATCGGTGTGGCGGAGGGAGAAGGTGAGCGGCTTCGCCCCGGGGTTTAGGGACACGTCGGGAGAGTATTCGTGGATCTGCCGGGCAAACCCCTGAGACTCGACGCCGAAGCGCGCCCCTCCGTTCTTCTCGGCGGCGAGCCGAAGCGAGCCGTACTCCCCGTGGGGGTCGATGATGACGCACGTGACCTTGTGGCGGAGGAGCTCCTCGATGAGGACCCCCAGAAGGTAGCTCTTCCCGCCTCCCGTCTTCGCGAGCACGCTCACGTGCCGCTGGACGAGCTGATTGATGTCGAGCTCGACACGGAGGCCGTGGTTCCTCAGAAGGCCGACGTACGCCCCGGAGTTGGGCCGATGCTTTAGGCCGAGGACGTCGGCGATGAGCGGTTCTTCGGCCCGGTAGACGTGGGAGCCGGGCCGAAACGGGATCGTCGGGAGCTTCACGACGCCCTGGTCGTCGCGGTAGCCCAGGATCCGGGCCTCGCCGAGCAGGTTCTCGTGGACCAGCCCCTCGTCGGCGGGGGTCAGGTGCCCGGCGTGCTCCAAATCGAGGTCGCTCTTCCGCTTGAGATCGTCGAGCTGGCAGAGGACCCGGCCGTGGAGCTCGTCCTCGACGGCAAGGTAGTCGCCTCGCTCCACCGGGCGGGTCAAGCTCAAGGAGAACTGGCCCAGTCCGACGTCCCCGAAGATCCGGCCGACCTCCTCCACGGGGCGATTCATCCGGCCCATCCGTTATTAGCGTGACGCGGCAGGCGAAACCTCCGGCGGCCGACGTTCGGAAGTCTTTATATCGCGCCCACCTCTCGAAATCGTCCCGACACGGGACGGGTTTCTCCCGGGACGGTGGCCGCTTGGCGGACGCGACCGAAGAGCTCGAAAAAAAGAGGGCCGAGTCGAACTCGCGGGCGGACGAGTACCGCGCGAAGCGGGACCGTTTGAACGCCGAGGCCCGCGCGACGGCCGAGGAGCGATCCCGCGTTCTCGATGAGCTCCATGCGAAAAGCGCCGAGGCCCAGGACCATCGGCGGAACCGGGACCAGCTCAACAACCAGGTCCGAGAAGAAAAACGGCTCCGCGAGGAGTGGAACCACAAGCTCCAGGAGCTCGGCGACAAGATCCAGGAGCTGAAACGCTCCCGCGCGCCGCGGCCGGGAGCGGTTCCGGTGTGGAGGCTCCGCAAGGAGCTCAAGGAGCTCGAGTTCCGCCACATGACGACCGCCCTCACGGGCGAGCAGGAAAAACGCCTCATCGAGGAGATGAAGCGCCTCGAGGCGGCGATCCGGGAGCAGGACGCGGAGCTCCGCCAGGACCCGGAGATCGAGCAGACGATGAAGGCGTTCAACGAAGCCCGGGCCGAGGCGGAGCAGCACCATGCTGCGGTCGGTCAGGCGGCGGAGGCCGCCCAGCGCGAGCACGAGGCGATGGTCGCGCTCTACGAAACGGTCGACGACCTTCGGCGAGAGGCCGACACGGTCCAGGCGAAGCTCCTCGAGGTGAAGGCACAGGCGGACGAGGCCCACCGCGCGCACATCGCCGCGATCGAAGAAGTGCGCGACATCGAGAAGATGCTCTACGCCGCTCGGGGCGGACGGGTCCCCTCGGGCTGGGCCGAGGCCGAGCCCCCGCGCGAGGAGGACTTCCTCGCCCGCTTAAAGAAGGGGGAGAAGGTCTCGACCGAGGACCTCCTCGAGCTCCAGAAGAACGGACGCGACTAGGCGCATCCCCTCGTGACGCTGCCGTTCGGCTCGCGGGAGATCGACGCGATCCTGTTCGACCTCGACGACGTGCTCGTGCCGTTCGAGACGCCGGCCGCCTGGCAGTGGGCGTGGCGCCCCCAGGGCCCCGTCCTCGGCGAGCGGCGCGTTCGCTCGGCGATCCGTCGATCGCTCAAGGCCTGGGACCGCCGCCGCTGGGCCGGCCTCACGGGACGCGCGCCCCCGGCGGACGTCGGGGCCCTGAGGGAGCACCTCACCGCGACGCTCAGTGCGATCGCGGGTCACCCCGTACCGGAAGCCGAGGCGGTCGTTCGACGGTTCTTAAAACCGGCCGGCGAGGTCGAGCGGTACACCGACGTTCCACCCGCCCTCGAGCGAATGCGGACGGCCAACGTGCGGGTGGGAATCCTGACCCCGCTCCCGGGCGAGTCGGCGCGCTGGCTGCTCCACCGCACCCAGCTCCCTGAGTCTCTCCTCGTTGGGGTGGGGGACCCGCCGGGGCCCAGCCCACCCGATCGTGCCGCGTTCCATGCGGCCTCCGAGCGGCTCGGCGCTCCCGTCGAACGGGTAGCGTACGTCGGCGACCTCTTCTGGAGCGACGTGCGCGCCGCGGCGAGGGCGGGACTCCCCGCGGTCCTTCTCGATCGGCACGAAGCGTGGCCCGACGTCCAGGTGGGCCGGATCACGGACTTGGGCTCGCTCGAGTCCGCGCTCGCCGCCGGCGGAACCGGCGCCGAGGCGGGCGCGCCGTCCGACGGGTAGCGGCACGAGCGCTCCGGAATACCTATATTACCCCTACCGCGGTGCCCGCCCCGTGAGCGTGCGGTTCGTAAAGATCGACCAGACCGAGCTCCGCCAAACCCGGGAGCTCTACGAGGGGGTGATGTCCCATGCCTGCCACGGCCTCTTCTTCAAGGAAGGCTCGGTGATCGGATCCGACATGGCCCAGGAGGCCCTCAAGGACCGGGCCCACTTCTTTGACAAGGCGGGGCAGATCCTCAAGGAACGGGGCTGGGTGGAGCAGATCACGTTCACCGACCGGGAGGTCGTTGCGAAGGGATCGATCGAAGTCGCGCCCAGCGATATACCGACATGCCACCGGCTGAGGGGCATTCTCCGCGAGTTCTACGAACGTTTTAAAGGGGGGCGCGTTAAGTGTACCGAAGAGGTCTGCGCCAGTACGGGCGGCCCCGAGTGTCGATTTCACGTCGAGGAGATGTAGGTAGGAGCATCCAACGATGATGGCGACCGGGAACGTTGGGGCAGTGATCAAGGACCTCAAGACGAAAATCGCGGGCATCGCGACCGCGCTCGTCTCCCGCGACGGCCTTGTCCTCTACGCGGACGTCCCCGCGGGCGTCTACACCGAGACGTTCGCGATCATGTGCGCGACCATCCTGGGAGCGGCCGCGACGGCGAACACCGAGCTCAACCGGTCGCCGCCCGACCGGATCATGATCGAGGGGAACGACTCGAAGACGATCATCGTGGGGAGCGGCAAGAAGGCCCTCCTGGTCGCGGTCGTCGACCAGACCGTGGACGTGACGAAGGCCCTCGACGAGGTCGTCAAGGTCGCCGAGCTCCTGAAGGCGAGCTAGCACCCCACTCCGTCCTCGAGGTATCCCTCGTTCACGGTCGGCGCGCGCCTCGGTTCTCCGCGGAGAGTTCTCTCTCCCCCAGGTTCAGGACGAGCGATCACGAACGATACGGTCGACGCGTCCGGCTACCGACTACCCTCGACGAAACGGCTCGCGAGACGTCCTCCCCGCTCCGAGCGAGATCCCCGCACCCACTCGGAGGGTCTCAGAGGTTGTCCGACCGCTCGTCTCTCCCGGATCCGAGGCGGTGGCCGCTACCGGTGGCGACGCGAGCGAAGTATCCGGTCAAGGCCGCCGAGAGACGGGCCCACGCGACGACCCCCTGTTGACCCGAGAACAACCGGCGATGACGGTAGCGGCCCCAGAGGCTTCCGTGCTTTTCGGTGAGCTGCTTGCGGCCGTAGCCGTTCCAGAACGCCTGGAACAGGAATCGGATCACGTTGGCTCGGGCCTCGTGGTAGACGATCGCCTCGGGGACGTACCGGATCGACGCCCCGGACCGGACGGCGCGAAGGTTGAGGTCGATGTCCTCCGCGGTGATGAACCCGGGGTCGAAGCCACCGAGCTCCTCGAACAGCGTCCGCCGATACGCGAGGTTGCACGAGGGGTACGTCACGTCGTAGCCGCTCTGGTACAGCTCGACGCGCTGGAGGCTCCCGTATCGCGATCGGCCGACCACCACGGTCTGGCCCGCGGCGACGTCCGCCTCGCGGAGGCCTCGCCGAAGATGGTGGAGCCACGCCGAATCCGCGAAGCAGTCCCCGTCGATGAACGCGACGAAATCGCCCCGGGCCGCCCGGACCCCGACGTTGCGCCCAATCCCTCGGGACCCCGGGC
>JASHWY010000006.1 GCA_030043835.1 Thermoplasmata archaeon | reverse complement strand
GCCATCCCGGCGCAATCGCCCACGTTGTCGCCCACGTTGTCCGCGATGACGCCCGGGTTTCTGGGGTCGTCTTCCGGTATCCCCGCCTCGACCTTGCCGACCAAATCGGTGCCGACGTCCGCGCCCTTCGTGTAGATGCCGCCACCGACGCGCGCGAAGAGGCTCATCAGGGATGCCCCGAAGAGCAGTCCCACCATGTCGGGGACGTTCCCGTTGAAGACCCAGTAGAAACCAATCAGCTCGAGGAGCGCGAGCCCCGCCACCGAGAGCCCCGTGACGCTGCCGCCTCGAAACGCGTAGTTCATCGTCGCGGGGAGGCTGCCGCGACGCGCGCGAGCAGCTGTCCGGACGTTGGCTCGAACGCTCACGAGCATCCCGACGGCGCCCGCGAGCGAGCTCCCCATCACGCCGAAGACGAAGCCGATCGCAAGGCGCGCCCCGTCGCCGGTGATGCCGAAGGCGAGGGCGATCACGACCGCGAGGACGCCCGCGACCAAGAACACCACTGTGTACTCGCGTCGGAGGAACGCGATCGCCCCTTCGCGGATCGCGCCCGCGATGCTGCGCATCCGCTCGTCGCCCTCATCCTCGCGGAGGACGAGGAAGGTCTGGACTCCCGCGTAGGCGAGCCCCAGCACCGCAGCGAGCAGAACGAGGAGCTCGGTCTCGCCGACGGAAAGACCCATTGAGTGTCCCTCGAAAGTCGCCCGGTTCAGGAGGGGGCGCAATTAAATGTTCTGGGTTCGAAGGTGGCCACCGACTCGCGCCAGTTGTCGAGCGTCGGGTATTTACGGTTCGAACCCGTCGGCTGCGCGTGCAGCCGAGCGCTTCCTCCGACTCGTCGGACCGAAGGGCTCGGGTCGCGTGCAAAGTCTGCGGAACGCCGGTCGAGCTCGCGCGGATGCGCCAACACCTGCGGTCGGAACACCAGCTCGGGGCCGCTGAAACGGATTCGTACTATCTCTCGGCCCGGGTCGACGCGCGCCGTTCGCGTAGATCCCAGCGACTCTAGGGATCGAACTCGCGTCGCCGAATCCGGTCGACGACATATTGGATCAACTCGGGTCGCGAGAGCGAACGGCTCTCTTTGGACCCCCGTACCCGGAGCGCGACGCTGCCGTCGGCGATCTCCTTGTCGCCGAGGACCGCCACGTACGGGATCCGGTCGAGCTCCGCGGACCGAACCCGCTTCGAGAGCGACTCCTCCGTTCCCGTGACGTCCAACCGGACGTTCGCTTGGCGGAGCTCCTCCGCCAATCCGTTCGCGGCGGCGGCGTGACGGTCGGTGACGGGGAGGACCCGGACCTGGACGGGAGCCATCCACGGCGGCCAGCGGCCGGCGACGTGCTCCGCCAGGACGCCGAGGAATCGCTCCCAGGTGCCGAGGATCGTCCGATGGATGACGATTGGTGAATGGAGCCGGCCGTCCGCACCCTGGTACTCCAGGCCGAAACGGCGAGGGATCTGGAAGTCGAGCTGGATGGTGCCGGTCTGCCAGGGCCGCCCCAGGCTATCCCGGATGTGGATGTCAATCTTCGGCCCGTAGAAGGCGCCCTCGCCGGGGGAGATGCGATATTCGACGCCGGACTTCTTCAGCACCTTCTCGAGGATCGCCTCGGCCTTGTCCCAGTCCGCCGCCTCGCCCAGGAACTTCTCGGGTCGAGTCGAGAGCTCGTACGACCAGGAGAGCCGGAACGTTGTGAACGCCTGTCGGATCCAGTTAAGGAGCGTGGTGATCTCGGGTTCGATCTGCTCCTCGGTGGCGAAGAGGTGCGCGTCGTCCTGGACCAGCTCGCGGACCCGAAGAAGACCGTGGAGGGTCCCGCTCGGCTCGAACCGGTGGAGCGGAGCGAACTCGGCGAGACGGAGCGGGAGCTCTCGGTAGCTGCGCGCGCGCGACTTAAAGATCAGCATCGACCCCGGGCAGTTCATCGGCTTCCACCCAAACGTTTCGTCGTCGATCTGGGTGAGAAACATGTTCTCCCGGTAGTGGTCCCAGTGACCGCTCGTCTCGTAGACGCTCTTCGCGAAGAGGAGGGGGGTGCGGGTCTCGAGGTACCCCTCCGCTTTCAAGTGCTCCGTCACGAACTTCTCGAGCTCTCGAACGAGGATCATCCCGTTCGGAAGCCAGAACGGAAAGCCGGGCGCGGACTCCGAGAAGAAGAAGAGCTCCTGCTTCGACCCAATGAGCCGGTGGTCACGGGCCTCGGCCTCTTCGCGCATCTTAAGGAACTCCTTGAGCCCCTCGGTGGTCGGGAACGCGATCCCCCGGATTCGCTGGAGTGTCGGCCCGCCCTCCGTTGTGTCGGACCCTGCGGCCGAGAAGCCGAGGAGGTGAACCCCCTGGAGCCACCCCGTGTCCGGCACGTGGGGCCCTCGGCAAAGGTCGACAAAGGAGCCGGTCTCGTAGACGGAGATCGGCTCCCCCTCGGGAGCCTCGGCAATGTACCGTAGCTTGTGCGGGTTCGAGGCGAAGATCCGTCGAGCCTCCTCCCGCGAGAGCTCCCGCCGGACGAACGGCTCGTGCTTGCGCGTCGACCGGTCCATCGCGGCCCGGGTCCCCTCGATGTCGGCCGGCGTGAGCGGTCGAACGTCGAAGTCGTAGTAGAACCCCTCGTCGGTCGGAGGTCCGACGGTCGGCCGGGCTTCAGGGACCGTCTCGACCAGTCCCTTCGCGACGAGGTGGGCGGCCGAATGCTGGAGGATCTCCCGTCCGGCGCGGTCCTCGAACGTCAAGGGAGCGAGCGCGCCGCTGCGGTCGAGGGAGGTGGCGAGGTCGACCGGGCGCGCGTCCCAGAGCGCCGCGAGGAACCGGGCCGCGTCCTTCGGCTTCCACCGTGCGAGAGCCTCTCCGGCGGTGGTTCCCGGCGCGACCGAGAGGTGGTGCCCGTCGGGCAGTCGTACCGTGATGAGCTGGGGATCGGGCATGGGAGGAGCGTGGGGCGCCGACTTCGCGGACAGTTAAGACCATAAAGGAGTTCTGCTCTTGCGCGGAGAGTCCCGGCGGGGCTCCCATGGAAGAGACCAAGGAAACGCCGGCCTCGGGAACTACGCCACCCGCGCTCGAGGAAGCGTTCAAGTCGATCCGGCGCTGCGACGAGCGTCTCATCGAAGCCGGCAAGCTCGCGCTCGGCTCGGCGCGGTACTTTGAGGGAATCGAGCAGGTCATCCTCGCCGCCCAGGAGTTGGCTCACGGGGTTTCGATCTACCGGTCGGCCGCGGTCGCTTCGGGGAGCGGGGACCCTCCGCCGACCGAGATGACGGTCGGCAGGCCCGAGAACCTTCTCGGGCGAGTTCTCGGAGGCAACGGTCTCTACGATGTGGCCCGCGAGGCCGCCTACATCGAGCTTGCCGCCGACGAGAAGCGTCGAGGGGAGATCGCGAGGCGCGAGTTCGCCCTCGACCCCGTTCGCTGGAGCCGGGGCCACGGGAGCTACGCCGGCTCGCTCGCGATGGCGTTCAAGAGGTGGGAGGATCTCCCAGCCGCCGGGATTTCGGGCGGCTACTCGACCTCGACCCCCAGCGATGCTCTCCCCGCCGACCCGTCGACGTTCAAAGAGATGTGGATCGCCGTGAACAACCTTTCTCGCGAGTTCACGGAGACGCTCCAGGGCGCTCCCACCGCCCCCGCCCCGGCCCGAGCCCGGACGGTCACCGTCGACTGGCTGAGCCCTCCGCCGATCTAGGCCTCAGCCGCCGAGGCGTTCCCGGCCGACGTCCTGGGTCCGAAGTTCTCCGACCGCGCGCCGCGCTCAGCTCGCCCATCAGTCATCCTGCATCAGCTGGTTCTGGTCCTCATCATGGCGCTGCGCCATCGGTCGGATCGGTCGAACCGTTCACCTCGTCCGGTTCCAGTCCGCGAGGAGTCGGTCGATATGGTAGATCCCCCCCACCGCTCCCGCGGGAGCCAGGCGGGGCGCGTCGTCCGGCGTAAAGGTGCCGTTTACGTAGGTCGGCCCCATCGTGGTCAAGGTTCGGACGACGCTCCAGTCCGGATCGGTACCGCGAGGCGAGACGACGAAGTGGTCGATCCCGACCTCGTTGACGATCCGCAGCAGCTCGTAGGGGTCGCGGGTCCCC
>JASHWY010000052.1 GCA_030043835.1 Thermoplasmata archaeon | reverse complement strand
GCGGGCACCTACTTGATCGGGCCCGTGGACACCTCCCTTCTGTCCCTGATCGGGGACGTCGTGCTGACTCCCATCGCCGTCGCCTACATCCTCGGCATCGGCCGCGCGCACGTCCAGACCGCCCTCTTCGCGGCCGGCCTCCTCCTGTGCTTGGCGGGAGGGACGATGACGATCGTGGCCGGAAAGAGCATCACAGCGATCTCCGCGTGGGGGTGGCTCGTCGTACCGGCCGTCCCGTTCTTCGTCGCGTTCTATTTTTTGCTCACCGCTTTAGAGAACCGCCGGACGGCGCCCTCGGCGGTCGTCGGCCAATCGATGCTCGCTGCCGCGCTCATCACGCTCGTCCTCGCTCCCTTAGTACCCGGAGGCTGGGGAGGGCTCGGCGGTGTCGCGGTCGTACCGTTCGCGCTCCTCGTGGCCACCGGCCTCACAAGCTTCTTCGTCGCCCCGGTGCTCTATTTCCTCGCCCTCGAACGAGCCGGCCTCATCGTCCCGCCGATGCTGATGTCCGGCATCCCGGTCTTCACCCTCCTTCTCTCATCGGGCTTTCTGGGGATCGCTCCTCCGCTCCTCGGGGTGATCGGGATCCCCGTGGCCGTGGGGGGAGCAATCCTCGCGTTGCGGGGAGAGTCGGGCTCGCGGCCCGACCCGACCGACCCGCAGCGCACCGCCGGCGGCTAGTTCGAGCCTATTGGAACTCGGCGAGAGTGCGGTTGGTCGTTCTCCGTTTCGCCGGCTTGGCGAGCTCCGAGACCGGCGTGTCCAGCGTCGCCGCGGGTCCGGTGTCCGTCGGGGTCTCCGATTCGTCGGCTCCGAGGCGTCGCTGGTGGCTTCCGCGTAGGAGCGCGGCCGCGTCCCAGTCGAAGACCTCCGTGACGCGGGCGAGCGTCTGGGCCACCCGGTCGGCGTAGTACTCCCAATCCGGCTCTCCGAGGAACGGTCGCCCCTCGATCCACGGCTCGATCTCCTGAGGTGTCTTCCGGGAGTTCGTGACCACCCAGGCGACCTTCATGCCGGGGATCACGTCGTAGCCTTCCTCGCGGAGCTTACGGAAGACCCTAAGGAACGGGAGCGCGTCCCGCGTCGACTCGTTGTACTCGCTTTCCGGACGGACGGCGCGCGCGATCACGAGCCTCTCGGCGGAAACCTGCTTCGCCCGGACGGACTGGACGAGCTCGCGCGAGCGCTTGACCGCGCCGTCGGTGTCGCCCTTCAGGACGAGGTCGAACACCTCGAGCAGCGCGTCGGACTGGAAGTCGAACGCGTCGGTGCGCCGGGCCTCGTAGCCCCGCACGATGAGCTCCTCCTGGGGCCAGACGGTGCGCCCGACGTAGCGTTTCTTCGCGCCGTGCGAGAAGAACGATTCAAAGATCGACTGGAACTCGAAGGTGGCGCCCTCGTGGGTGAACCGTTTCGCGAGCTGTTCTCCGAACGCGCGGGCTCCCTCCACCGTCGCGACCGGGGACTTCACGAAGACCGAGTCGGTGTCGGAATAGACGACCTCGTGGCCCTCGGCTTCGAGGTCCCGGATGATCGAGGTGATCGCCTCGCGGGCGAACGAAGTGATCGCCGAGCCGATCTCTTTGTTCGTGAACCGGTAGAAGCTCGAGGCGAGAACCCCGTAGAACGAGTTCATGAGGACCTTCACCGCGTTCTGGAGTCCGTCAAAGTAGGTGCGAAGTTCGGAGGACGCGGCGGCCTTCTCCTCGTCGCGGAACCTCGTGCGGTCGGCCATGAGGTCGGCGAGGATCGACGGGATGATCCCACGGCGGGCGCTCGGAGCGAGGAACCTCGCACCCGACGGGGCCTGGGTCGTCCCGTCCGGTGAGAGGGTCGTGAAGCAGAGGTTGCGCGCGATGATGATCGACGGATACATCGACTTAAAATCGAGCACGACGACCCACCGGTAGATCCCCGGGCGGATGCTGTGGACGTAGCCTCCCTCAATCGGATTCTCGCGCGCGCCGCGGTGGCTCGGGGGGACTCCGACCCCCTCCCGGTCGGCGCGCGGGATCAGCATGGCGTCGATGAAGAGCGACGTGCGTCCGTTGAGCCCCTCTTCGAGCGGTAGGCGCGCGACCGTCGCTAGGTCCGCGGCCTTGTCGACCGTCCGCAGGCGCTTGAGGATGCGGAGCGCGAGGTCCGCGTCGTGGAGGCAGTAGTCCATCACCCGCTCTCGGTCGCTCGTCCATTCCTGGTCCATGTTGCGCCGGTCGACGTCGAGCTTCGTGTCGCCGAGGAGGGTCCGCGCGACGAACTGGAGGGTCTCCTGCTTCGGGTGAAGGTCACGGCGGGCCGACCACCACGCGTCGGCGATCACCCGACCCGTCACCTTCCAGAGCCGGTCACCCATCTCTCGGGGCTCCGAACGTTCCCGGCCCAGGCCGAGCCCCGGGAGGCCCACCGCCTTCGCGCGTTCGAGGAGGAGGGGAATGTCGTAGCCGCCGATGTTGTAGCCGGTGATGACGTCCGGGTCCTCCTCGGTCACGACCCCGACGAACTGTTCCAAGATCCCTCGCTCGTCGGGACTCCCGAGGCGAAACGTTCGGCGGGGCTGCCCGCCCCCCTCCGCGACGCCGCAGATCGTGTAGATCGTTCGGTTCCGGATCGAATTCTCGATATCGAACGAGAGGATCCGGACGTCGGGGCGGAACGGTTCGGCGGGTCGCACGTCCTCGCTCGGCCCCGTGACGACCCGGACGACGCGGGGCACCGTGTAGCGCGAGCGGACCTCGGGGGGTTCGTCCTCCGCTTGGAAGGCGATCGTGAGGCCGAGGCCTTTGTCGTACAGAAACCGATGGACGAACGGGATATCGCAGGCGAGGACGCTCCATTCCTCGCCCCGGCGACGGAACTGCTCGCGGTACTGAGGAACGAGCCACGGTCGATGGAGCGTGACCCGTAGCGCCGGGCGGTCCTTTCCCGCGACCCAGGTCGTGATGTCGGTGACCTCAACGATCTCGGGATCGGCCTTGAGCTTCTCGCGCACTTCAGGCGTCGGCTCGGTGATCACGAAGTACGGGCGGAAGCCGTAGTACCGGGCGACGAGCGGTTCCCCCCCACGGGTCCGTCCGAACAGCTCGACGACGACCCCGTCGTCGGTCGCCTGGTACGACCCCTCCAAAAGGAACAGCTCGACGGGATGCACGGTAAATGGAGTCCGGTCCGAGTTAAGGGCCTTGCGCGCCGCGACCGATCCAATCGCGCAGGCGGTCGACGTCCGAGCGAAAGCGTTCTTTAAGCCGGCGAGACCGAAGCGTCGCCGCCGGATGGACGAGCGGGAACAGCCTCCGAGCTCCAACCGACCGGGGCCGGCCCGCTGCCCGCAGGACCGGAGGGGAGCTCGGGTCGAGGCTCTTGAGCGCGGACGCCCCCAACGGGACGAGGACCCGGGGACGGAGGAGCTCGAGCTGACGATCGAGGAACGGCCGACAGGTCCGAGCCGCGGCGCGATCGAACCGATTGCCGGGCGGCTGGCACTTGAGCACGTTCAACACACCGAATTCGCTCGGGCGGAGCCCGAGCCGCTCGATGGCCGCGTCGAGGCGCCGCCCCGAGCGGCCCACAAACGGAACTCCGGCTCGGTCCTCGGCCGTGCCCGGTGCCTCGCCGACAAAAACGATCCACGGCGCGAGGCTCCCCCGGTAGACCACGGCCTGGGTGCGGATCGCCCCCAAAGGGCAGCGACGGCACTGCTGGATCTCCTCGGTGAGCGCAGCCCACGCGCGTACAGTGCTTGCTTCGATCCGGCGTCGAGGCGGCGTTCGGTGTCGGCTCGGGG
>JASHWY010000051.1 GCA_030043835.1 Thermoplasmata archaeon | reverse complement strand
CGACTATCCCCGAGAACTCGCCGAGTGGAGCCTCGGAACCCTCCCCCGACTCCTCGAGACCGCGCCCGAGAAGCGGGTCACCGAAACCGGGATCGTGACCGCTCTCCAGGCGCTCGTCCGCCGGTTCGACCGGGTGATCATCGCGACCGATTTCGATCGGGAGGGCGAACTCATCGGTCTCGAGGCGCTCGAGCTGCTCCAAAAAGTGAACCCGGCGATCGAGGTGAGGCGGGCTCGGTACAGCGCGCTCACCCGCGAGGAGATCGAGCAGAGCTTTGCCCACCTCCAGGAGGTCGACCGCGCGCTCGCCATGGCGGCGGAGGCTCGCCAGGAGATCGACCTCGTCTGGGGCGCCCTCTTGACGCGATACCTCTCGATCACGGCGGAGCAACGCGGGAAGAGCTTCCTCTCCGTGGGACGGGTCCAGACCCCGACCCTCGCACTTCTCGTCGAGCGAGACCAGGCGATCAAGGAGTTTCAGCCGACGCCGTTCTGGGAGATCGTCGCGACGGGGGAAAAGGGAGGCGAATCGTTCCGCCTCCACCACGCTCACGGGATCTTCGAGTCGAAGGTCGACGCGGAGCGAATCTTCCACCGCCTCACGGGCGCGAAGGATGGGGTCGTCCGCGAGTTCACCGAGGAGGAGAGCCGCCGGCGACCTCCGGTCCCGTTCTCGACGACGCTCTTCGTAAGCGAGGCGACGCGTCTCGGCCTCGGTGCGGCCTACGCGATGCGGATCGCCGAGGACCTCTACACCTCGGGGCTCGTGAGCTACCCAAGGACCGATAACACGGTCTATCCGCGAAGTCTCGGATTGAGGGCTCTCGCGGAACGATTCCGGGAAGGTCCGTTCGCCGACGCCGCCGCGCTCGTCCTCGCCCAGTCCACGCTGAGGCCGACGCGCGGCCGCACCGAGGCGACCGACCACCCACCGATCTATCCGACCGCGTTCGTCGACCCCAAAAAGCTACGACCGGACAACGCGAAGGTCTACGAACTCATCGTCCGTCGGTTCCTGGCCACGCTGGGGCCCGACGCGATCGGCCGGAGCCGTTTCGCGGCCGTGGAGATCCGCGGCGAGCGGTTCGAGGGGAAGGGGTCAACGGTCCTCGACCCCGGTTGGTACCGGATCTATCCGTACTCCCAGCCCGAGGAGACGCCGATGCCGGCGCTTCGCGTCGGGGAGACGGTCGCGATCCCGCAGATCGAGCTTCTCGAGGACCACACGAAGCCACCCCGACGGTTCACCCAGGGGTCGCTCATCCAGGAAATGGAGCGCTTGGGCCTCGGCACGAAGAGTACCCGTCACGACGTGCTCCAGAAGCTGTTCGACCGGCACTACGTGAGCCAGCGACAGCTCGAACCGACCTCGACGGGGGTCGCGGTCACCGAAGCCCTGCAGGCTCACGCGCCGCTCATCACCCGCCCCGAGATGACCCATCGGCTCGAGGAGGACATGGAGCTCGTCGCCGAGTCGAAGAAGCCCAAGGCGGACGTCCTCGAGGAGTCTCGGGAGATGCTGCGCGAGGCGCACGCGCTCTTGAGCGCGAACGCGCGAGGAGTTCGGGAGACGCTCACGGGCGCGCTGAACCGGCAGCGTTTCGTCGGACCGTGCGTGAAATGCGGGGGCGCGCTGCAGCTCGGGCGAAGTCCCCGAGGGGCCCGCTGGGTGCAGTGTGTCAACAACCCGGGATCGTGCACGGCGAGCTACGCCCTCCCGTCCGCGGGGTTCATCGAGCCGGCTCCTGAGTTCCTCTGCGGCACCTGCAAGGTCCCGCGCGTCAAGATCGTCTTCCGCGGCCAGCGACCCGACCTCTACTGTATCAACCCGGAGTGTCCCGAGCACCACAAGGCGTTCCGAATCGGCGTCTGCCCGAACTGTGGGAGCCCGCTGCACATCCGGTACTCGTTCGCGGGGAAGCGGTTCGTCGGCTGCTCCGGGTACCCGAACTGCCGGGTGACCTATCCGCTTCCGCAGCGAGGGAAGCTCGAGAAGGACCAGCCGCCGTGTCCGGTATGTCGAGCTCCGGTCGTGACCGCGGTCGAGGCCGGCCGACCCCCGTGGACGCTCTGCGTCAACCCCGAGTGCCCGACCCGTGTGAAGGAACCCCCGACCCGGAAGGAAGCTCGCCCCGCGCCGGCGAAGGCCCGTCGTAAACGCGCGACGCCGGTAGAGGCCCCGGTCACGGAAACCAAGGCGCTCTCGGCAAGGGCGCGTTCGGTGAGACGGCGGTCGAAGGCTTCGGCTCGGGGCGATGCCGACGCCGCCCCCAGCCCTGCGCCGACCGCCCCCTAACGGGCCGGTCGGCCGAAACCGAGCGTCATGCCCTGTGCGGCTAAGAGGAAGCCCCTCCCGCGGGCGAGCTGCGTGGGGCCCGTAACCGTTCCTTCACCTCTCGACCCGCGTTAAATACCGACGCCCGGTGTTTTCCTCGATGCCGTCGCGTCGGCTGCTCGAGATCGACTCCCGTTCGTTCGAGCGGCGCCTCGCGACGAACCCGCTCGTGATCGTCCCCGTGGGAGCCCTCGAGGCTCACGGACCGCACCTCCCGCTCGGCGCGGACCAGCTCCAGGCCGAGGCGACGGCGGCCACGCTCGCCGAGCGCCTCGACGCGCTCATCGCGCC
>JASHWY010000050.1 GCA_030043835.1 Thermoplasmata archaeon | reverse complement strand
GTCACGACCGTGACCCACGCGTGGTTCTTCGCGGCCGCCCGGGCGAGGGATACGCCTCCGATGTCGATGTACTCCTCCGGTTCGGTCGCGTCCGGCCGGTGGCCGAAGTGGCGCTCAAACGGGTAGAAGTTGACGACCACGAGGTCGAATACCTTGAGGCCGCGCTCCGCAAGCTCGCGCTCGCCGTCGGGCGTCCGGGGAGCGAGGATTCCGCCGAAGACCGCCGGATGGAGCGTCTTCACCCGCCCGCCGAACCAGGCCCCGACGCCCGTGACGTCCTCGAGCGCCCGGGCCGGTACGCCCGCCTTCTCGAGCGCCCGCCGCGTCCCGCCGGTGGACCAGAGCTCGACGCCCAACGCGACGAGCCCTTGGGCGAACTCAGGGAGGCCTAACTTATCGTCGACCGAGACGATCGCACGCGTGATGCGGACCTCGGGACCGCCGTCGGCCGCCACGCTTCTTACCCCTGATAGCGAGCGAGGGGGAAAGATAAGGTGCGCGGCGGGACCCTCGTGGACCGTCAGCGGGGACCCCGCGTTCCCGCCCTCGTGCGGGGTCCCTCTCCGGAGACTCTCGGAAGCCTCGACGCGGGCTGTCCGGCGCATCGGAACCCTCAAGAAGGAGTCCGCGGCTAGTTTCATTCTCCCACTGGGTCGGTATGCTGTCGAAGCCTACGCACCGTGCATGGCGGCTCCGACGCCGCAAGGCGCAGGTCTCTGCGGTCGCCACGATCCTCGGCCTCTTGCTGGTCGTGACGTTCATCGCGAACTACATCTCGACGACCCTCCCCAACCAGATGGCGGTGAACGACCTCAACCACGAGATCTTGGTCGAGAACCAGCTCGGCCGCCTCCAGTCCAGTCTAGTGGCTGCCTCGTCGACCGGCAAGGTCGGCGTTGAGGTCTCGCAGCCGCTCACCCTGGGTTCGGCGGGAGCTCCGCCGTTCGCGAATCCGGATGGGGCCACGATCTTCGCCGGAAGCGTCCTCGCGAACCTCACGGTGAGCTACTCGGTGCGCGGACCGACGAGTGCCATCCCCATCGTGCTCGGAGGTGCCCCCGGCAGCCTCGTGACGGCCCAGCTCTCCAACACCTACATCCCCTACGCCATGATCGCCTTCGACGAGGGCGCCATCGCGTTCTCTCAAGCGGGCGGCTACCCGATCATGGTCGACGGTCCGTCGATCACGTATACCGGCACGGCGGCCACCCTTTGGATCCCCGAGTTCGTGGGGTCGATCGGGGCGACGAGCGGCCTCGGCACGGTCGACCTCACGTTCCGCCTCCTGAGCGTGGAAAAGTTCGCCGTGCCTGGGGGAGGCTACACTCTACCGACGTCGACCTCGGCCGAGATCAATCTCACGATCGCGTCGCCGTACGCCCAGGCGTGGAGCCATTTCTTCACGACGAGCAGCAGCTTCTCAACGCTCACCCAAACCTGCACGCCGACCGTCGTCTGCACCGGCGCCTTCCAGGTCGGTGAGGCGCTCGGCATCGTCAAGCTCACGATCCCGATGACGGGGCTCCACACCCTCACCGTCACGACGGCCGAATTCGCGATTGGGATCTCGTAGTCGATCGTTCGTTCGTCGCGCGGTGGCTACGGCCGCTCTCGAAGCCAGCGCTTGGCCCCCACGAGCGTCCCCCACGTGCGTCGGGTCACGAAGGTGACGCGGTCCTCGCCGGCGACCGACGAGTTCCAGGCCGCTCTCGCGAGCGGGGCGCGGAGGTGATCGACCTCCGCGATCGCGCGGCGTCCCTCGCTGCGAACGAGACGGAAGCGACCGCCGGCCGCCCCTGGGGTTCGGGCGAGCTCAGCCTTGAGGCTCGTCTCCCACCAGCGCGGGGAAAGGGAAGGAATCTGTTCCCCCGCCACCTCGATGCCGAGGTAGCGGGGGCGCGGTCTCGGCCTACCGGACGAGGTCGATGACTTCCTCGGACTCACCGGCGGCGTAGCCTCCTTTCTGGCCGAGGAGGCTCGTCGCCCGCACGCCCGTGATGATGAGGAGCACCTTGATGGTGTTGTCCATCTCGGGAGAGTTCTCGACGGAGCAGCCCCAGATGATCCGGGCGCGCTTCGAGATCTTGCCCCCCACCAGCGCGGCCGCCTTCTCGGCCTCGCTGACCGTCATGGTCGGGCCGCCGATCACTCGGACGAGCGCTCCGGTCGCATCCTTGAGTTCGACCGAGCCCAAGAGCGGCGAGGTGAGCGCCTCGGTGACCGCCTCGGTCACCCGGTCGGTCGCGCTCTCGCTCTCGCCGAGTCCGATCAGGGCGACCCCGCCGTCCTTCATGACGGTGAGGATGTCGGCGTAATCCAAGTTGACGAGCCCGGGTCGGGTCACGATCTCCGTGATCCCCTTGATCGCGGTCATGAGGACCGCGTCGGCGAGCTTGAACGCCGCGTCGAGCGGCATGCGAGGCACGAGCTCTAAGAGCTTGTCGTTCTGGATCACGATCGTCGTGTCGCAGACGCGCCTTAGGCGCTCGAGGCCGTCGCGGGCCTGTTCCATACGCGCAGCCCCCTCGCCCGCAAACGGGGGGGTGACCACGCCCATCGTGAGCGCGCCCGCCTCCTTTGCGAGCCGGCCCACCAAGTGCGCGGAACCGGTCCCGGTCCCGCCGCCCATGCCGGCAGTGATGAACACCATGTGCGCGCCCGTCACGAACTGTCGGATCTCCTCTTCGTTTTCCCGGGCGGCCTCTTCGCCGATCTCGGGCCGAGCGCCCGCGCCGAGCCCCTTCGTGGCCCGGCGGCCGATCAAGATCTTGCGGGGAGCGTGGATCGTCAAAAGGTGCTTCGCGTCGGTGTTGATGGCGCACATCTCGGCGCCCTGGATCCCTTCTTC
>JASHWY010000049.1 GCA_030043835.1 Thermoplasmata archaeon | reverse complement strand
CCAGTCGAACACAAACGACAGCGGGGCCCGGAACGTGGATCGAATCTCATAGACCGACCGGCGAGATCTCGAGGCCATTCGATCTCTCATGGAGCCACGGTGCAACTCGGTTGATAAAGAGCGCGGAGGCGTTTCGACCGTCACCCGCCGTCGGGAGCAAAGCGGGCCGTGAAGTGACGCAGATTCTCGGGAGCCTCCACCATTCGCAACCCCCGGACCGTGGTCCGTCGGTCCCAGACCCGCCGAACGACCTCAGCGACGTAGCGGAGGTGAGTCTCCGTGTAGACACGTCGCGGGATTGCCAGTCGGACGAGTTCGAGCGTGCGTCCGGAAGCGGCCTCCTCCTCACCGAACATGATCGCCCCGACCTCGACGGAACGAACCCCTCCCTCCCGATACAGTTCGACGGAGAGGGCCTGCCCCGGGAGTTGGGACGCGGTAAGGTTCGGGAGGAAACGATGGACGTCGAGGTAGACCCCGTGGCCTCCGGGAGGGTGCATGATGGGAATGTCGTTCGAGCTCAGAAGGTCAGCGAGGAAGCGAACCTGGCCGATCCGGTGCTCCAGGTACCGCTCGTCCGTCGCCTCCCGAAGGCCGATGGAGATTGCCTCGAGGTCACGCCGGGCGAGCCCACCGTACGTCGGGAACCCCTCGAACAGGATCAGTTCCTCCTTGAGACGGGCCGCCAGCCGGGCGTCTCGAGTGGCAATGAAGCCTCCCATGTTGACGAGACCGTCCTTCTTCGCGCTCATGAGCGCACCGTCCGCGAGGTCGAAGATCTCGCGCCCGATCTCGCGTACGGAACGTTGGGCCTCACCGGCTTCTCGATCCCGGATGAGAAAGGCGTTCTCCGCCCAACGGCAGATGTCCAGATAGAGGGGCTTCCCGTGACGCCGACAGATACTAGAGACCTCGCGCACGTTGGCGAGCGACACGGGCTGCCCTCCCCCGGTGTTGTTGGTGAGCGTCACCATCACGAGCGGAACCGACGGACCCGCAGGTCCTTCGAGGAGCGCGGTGAGCTTTGGGACCTCGATATCTCCCTTAAAGGGGTGAGGGCTTTCGCAGTCGTACGCTTCCGGCACCGCGAGGTCGAGGGGCTTCGCCCCGACTCGGATCACGTGAGCCCGGGTCGTGTCGAAGTGCATGTTGTTCGGCACGATTGCGCCGGGGTGAGCCAACTGGGCGAGCAAGAGGTGCTCGGCCGCGCGCCCCTGGTGGGTGGGGATGATGTGGGGATATCCCGTGAGCTCGCGCACGGTCGATTCGAAGTGGACGAAGTTCCGGCTCCCGGCGTAGGCCTCGTCGCCGAGCATCATGCCGGCCCACTGTCGGTCGCTCATGGCCGACGTGCCGGAGTCGGTCAACAGGTCGATGTAGACCTCCTCCGACAGGATGTTGAACAAGTTGTACCCGGCACGCTGGAGCGCCCGTTCCCGCTCCTCCGGGGAGAGAAGGGCGATCGATTCGACGACCTTGATCCGGTAGGGTTCTACCGGTGGGTCGTTTACGGTCGGAACGCGAGCCACCAGTGTCGGTCAGAGAGCCGTTCTCTTTAGGCCTACCTTCGCCGCCGTACGGTCGATGGGGAAGAGACCGGTCGAAGCCGAGCCATGGGATGGCGAGGAGGGAAAGCGTGAGGCCCCGGACGGCTAAGGATTGGGAAGGGCCTTCGCCTTCGCTCGGGGCGCAGGAGGTGCGAGTGACTCCGAATAACCACACCGGCCGCACGAGCGACGGCCCTTGTGCTCGGCGAGGAAGACCCCGGGCCCGCACTTAGGACACGATTTGTGGGTCCGAGTGAGGGTGTCGCCCTTCACCTCGTAGAGCCCGATGCGCGCCTTAGCCACCCCGGCTCACTCCTTCTTCTCTGAGGCGGCGGTCCCCGACGCCGGGACTGCCGGAGCCGCGGGGGCCGCCGCGGGGGCTGGTGCTACCTCGGCCGGCGCCGGGCCCTTGGGCGCGCGCTCCTTGAGACCGTTGCGAACGAGGATGTGCTCCCGGGTCGTGAGCTTCGCGGCGTCGGCGGAGTCGTAGACGAAGGCGTCCCCGCGGGTCACGGCGGTCCCAAAACGCGCCCGCATCCGCTCGATGATCACCCGGTCCTTGGAGGCCTTCACGAGCTTCGAGATCTCGCTGCGCACCGCATCGCGGGTCGGCGTGGAGGCCGTCGGGTGCGCAACTTCGAACCGATACTCGTGCCGCTTCATGAGGGGGTTCGCGCGCTCCTCGAGGACCTTAATCTCCATGCGGGATTCTCCGAACTTCCATCTGGGCGATCAAACGCCGGACGCGCTCCTTCGAGGTCGCGTCGACGCGGACGAAGGAGACCCCCTCACCCGGGATACCGTATATAACGGTGGCCCCGGCGGGCAACGACTCGACGAGCGCGAGCGAGCCCAAATCCTCCTCACCGTCGACCTCAATGAGGCCTCCTCCCTCCGCGACGAGCTGCTTCACCGCCTTCCGCAGGCCTTCCGTCAGGAGGCCCGGAGGGTTCGCGACACGGAGAGTGCGACGCGCTCCGAGGACCCGAAACGACCCCGGTGGGACTGGTTCCTTTCGTCGTGTCTTGTAGTCGACGATCCCGATGAGCGGGAGGTGATTCAACTCGATCGCGCGGGCCGTCACCTTGTCGCCGCACGTCGCGAACGTCCCGAGCGCCCGGATTCGCCGGTCCGCCTCGACCCCGGCGTAGACGGGGCCGTGGCGCTCGGCGAGCGTCGACCGAAGGGAGTCGGGGACCGCCCAGGCGCGCTCGTCACTTGACGCGGAGCGCGTACCGGCCCGCGGCATGAATCCCCATCTTCCGGGCGATCTCCGACTTCTCGGGGTCGATCACGACGAGGTACCCCTGCCATTCGCGGGAGACCTCGCCGCCGCACCGGGGGCACTTTGCCTGGTCGGTGATCGTTCTGCAGTTCTTGCACGCCTTCATGTTGATCATGAGTTCACCCCGCCGCCGGCGTCTCGCTCGGCGCGGCGGGCTTCGCGGCGGGGACCGGCTTCGCGACGGCAGGTTTCGGCGCCGGGACGCGCTTTCCCGCCGGACCGGAGGGTGCGGCCTTTCGACCGCCTTTCTCTTCCGCCTTCTTGTGGGCCTCCTGGATCCACTCGAGGCGACCGAGGGCGGGCTGACGCATCGTGAGCCCAATCCGGCTGTCCCGCGGCGAGATCTCGGAGAGGGAGAGGGAGACGACGCGGGCACGCACCTTGTAGCCGACTTTGAGGTCCTTCTTCGACTCGATCCCGACGAGCCGTTGGTTGTGCTCGTCGATGTTCACGCGGTCGTCCATGATCTGGGAGACGTGAAGGAGGCCGTCGAGCGGCCCGAACCGGACGAACGCGCCGAACTTCCGGATCTCGACCACCGACCCCTCGACAACCTCCTGGATCTCCGGGCGGAAGAGGAGGGCCTCGTACTCGACCTCCTGGTAGACGCCGCCGTCCCCGTGGATGATGTGACCTTCGCCGATCGGCTTCACCTCGCGGATCGTCACCGCGAGGCTCTGCCCATCGACGAGCTTCCCCTCGAACTGCTGCTGGGCGAGCTCCGTGAGCACCCCCGTGAGCTCGGGCCCGAGTCGCTCGGGGGGGATGCGGACGACGTCCCTACGGTGGTCTAGATAGTACATGTGCCGCGCGCGAGCAAGGGGGTCTATAAGATGGTTCGCAAGTCACTTAAGGGTCGCGCGTCCCCGACGCCGGTGGGCCATGGCTGGGCCCTCCGTCGGCCGGGTCGTGATCGGCGACGCCCCGAGGCCAAGGGCGCGGTCGGTTCTCGCGATCGACGTAGGTCCGTCGGGGACGAGGTCGAGCATCGCGCGGATCGCGTCCACGTTCTCGGGCACGACGATCGACTCCTGGTGGATCGCCTGGAAGAAGTACGCGTCGCGGCCGTCGAGCCGAAGGCCGTTCTCCCAGAGCACGTTCTCCATCATGTCGTTGAACCCGATCCCGCGGTCCCTAGCGTACTCCATCACCTGAGGGGTGCCGTCGACGTGCTCCCATTCCGCGAAGACGTGGAATCGCGGGGTGGCACGGAACGCGTCGAGGATCTCGACCGCGTCGCCAGGAGGGCGGCGGAACCGGACGTGGTTCACGTGCACGTGCATGAGCGTGGTCGGAACGACGACCGCCGTCGTCGCGATCGGGAGGTCAGGGAAGATCGTGTTGACGTCCGGACCGTGGTGCGAGGGGAGGCGGAACGTGGGCATGATCCCGTTGACCGGACCCCGGTTTGTTTCCGCGGGGTCCCCCGCCCGGCGAACGAGCGTGACCTCCCAGTGCTCGACCCCCCAACGAGGTTCGAGGACCGATGCGGCCCGAGCGATGCCGGTCGTGTTGCACGAGACGACCCTCAGCGAGCGCTTTCCCCGGCACGCGGCGTAGTTACCCAGCGCGCAGAACGACACCTCGGCGACGTCGGCCTTCTCGCCGCCCTGGTAGACGACGGGGAGGTTCGCGGACTCGTAGAGGGCCCGGTTCTGCCGCCCCACTCCGTCCGGCGTCGCGTCGACGACGATATCGACCTCGGAAAGAAGCTCGGCAAGGGTCCCGGCGACCGGTAGCCTCGCAGCCTCGAACGCGGCCCGGTCCCCGTTCCCGGCGAGGTAGAGCGGATATCCTTTCTCGACCGCGCGTCGCCCTTCGAAGCTCGGTCGGGTCTTCGTGACGCCGACGAGCTCCATGTCGGGTTGCTTCGCGACCGCGTCGGCCACGCGCTTTCCGATCGTGCCGAAACCGTTGACCGCGACCCGGACCCCCACGGTGTCTCGCCCCCCCGGCGCGGAGCCGAGCGGGGGATAAGGACTTGTCGCGCGACTCAGGATAGGCTAAAGTTCCCGAGCGCGCGTCGCGTCCCGGATCTCGATGGATTTCCGACTCAGCGATGAGGAAGAGGCGTTCCAAACCGCCGTGCGGCGCTTCGGGGACCGGGTCCTTCGGGCCCACGAACGACAGATCGACGCCGAGGGTCGGATTCCGGACAACGTCCTCGCGGCGATGGCGGAGTTGGGGCTCCTCGCGATGCCAGTCCCTGCAGAGTACGGAGGGATGGGTGCCAGCGCGGTCCTGACCGAGCTCGCGTCCGAGGAGATCGGTCGCGGGGACTTCTCGATGGCGACCGCGGTGTTCTTCCTCCTCGAGGCGGGCTGGGGTTACCTCATGAGCCGGTATGCTCCCGAGGCGACGCGGAAAGAGGTCCTTCCCAACGTCTGCGCAGGAAAGACGTTCCTGGGAGTCGCGACGACCGAGCCTTCCGGAGGCAGCGACCTCGCGGCGATGCGCACCCGCTCGCGCCGCGACGGCGAGGATTTCGTCCTTCGGGGCGAGAAGTCGTTCGTCTCCGGGGTTGAGGAGGCGAAGCGCCTCGGCGGCGGTCACTTGACGCTCTCGAAGTCCGACGCGGGAGGCTTCAACTTTCTCTATGTTCCGACGCGTTCCGACGGGGTCTCGACCCAGCGGTTCACGAACATGGGCCGAATGGGGATCTCGACCGGGGGGCTTACCTACGAGGACGCGCGCATCCCTCAGCGGTACCTCATCGGCGCGGAAGGGAAGGGGTTCGAGTGCGCGATGGAGGGATTCTCCGTCGCACGGACCTTCGTGAGCGCAGCCTGCATCGGCGCAGCCGAGCGGGCGCTCGAGACCGGTATGGCGTATATCCGGGAGCGTACCGCCTTCGGCCAGCCGCTCGGAAAATTCGAGGGGATCCAGTTCGAGCTCGCCGACCTGTGGACCCAGGTCGAGGCCGTGAAATGGCAATGCCGCCGGGCCGCGTGGCTGCTCGATCAGTACACTCTCAAGGGCGACGTTTCCCACCGCTCCGAGGTCGACCGGGCGGTCGCGTCCGTCAAGCTCACGGCCCCCCCGATCGCGTTCGAGTGCGTGAAGCGCGTGATGATGTGGTTCGGCGCTGCCGGATACACGAAGGAGGTCGGCCTCGAACTCGGCTTCCGAGGGATCATGTCGTACCTCGTCGGCGCCGAAGGGGGCCTCAACATCATGCGGATCATCCTTGGCCGCGAGCTCCTCGGCAAGGAGTTCGTCCCGTACAAGTAGCGAGGACGGATGGGCGCTCGGACGGTGCGCCGGGGGACGATCGACGAGCGAGCCTTCCATGCGTGGCTCACCCGACACCTCCCCGCAGGGCGACGGGGGCTCCTACCGCTCGGGGACGATGCGGCGGGTCTCGCTCCTCCCCGCGGGCGGGTCGCTGTCGTCTCAACGGACTCCCTCGTCGAGGGAACCCACTTTCTTCGCGGCTCGCCTCCGGACCTCATCGGGGCGGCCGCGGCGAACGTGAGCCTCTCCGACCTCGCGGCCAAAGGGGCCGACCCCGCCGGGATGCTCCTCGCGGTGATCGTGCCTCCGACCACGCCTTCGCGGTGGGTCCAGGAACTGGCACGAGGGGCCGAGGGGGCCGCCGCCCGGGTGGGGGCTCACGTCGTCGGCGGAGACACGAAGCCCGGAGCGGTGAGGACCGTAGTGAGCACGGTGATCGGCTGGGGAACCCCCGGCCGAATGCCCCCCCGGGGCGGCGCCCGGCCGGGGGACATCCTCGTGACCACCGGAACGGTCGGGCGGGGCGGCCTCGCGGCCGAGATGCTGAGGCG
>JASHWY010000048.1 GCA_030043835.1 Thermoplasmata archaeon | reverse complement strand
GTTCGTCGCCACGGTGGCGGAGGTAGGACAGTAGGTCGAGTCGTTGACGAGCATCGCGGCCAGCACGTGGTTCGGCGTGTTGTTGTAGGGCGAGTGGATGCCGCCGTCCCAGCTCGGGTTGCCCGCGGGCGTGGCCCACTGGGCTTGGATCCAGCCGTTGTAGAACTCCAGGAACGGCAGGTTGGCGAACGACATTGTTCGCGACAGAGAGAACATGACGTCCGACGGGTAGACGCCCCAGTGGGCGCCCGTCGCGGGGTCGTAGAACTGCGCGTGCGCGTCGATCTCGAAGGTGTAGTACTGGGGCGAGCCGGTCGTGGCGTTGTCGTAGACCAGGGTCGACCCGAACTGGGCGCTGCACTGCGGGGAACCGGGGACGCAGGTGGCGAGCTGGGGGGTCCAGTTCTGGTAGTTCGGGCCCGCCTGAGTACCGTTGAACGTGATCAGGGTCTGATAGACGTTGGTGTTGGGCTCATCGCCGACGGTGTAGTAGTCGACCGCCGGGTCGAGCGTGAAGGCACCGCCCGGAGCCAATTCATACACATCGAGGGTCCCGGGGTGAGGGCCATTGGAAGCAGGAGTCGCCGAAGCGGAAACGGTTGATTTGGTCGAGGAAGCTGAGGTCGATTTCGCGGCCGAGGACGTCGCCGAGACCGAAGGCGCAGCCGCCGGGGCCGCCGAACCCGTCGACGCGTGCTGCGCCGAAACGTTGGCCACGGCCAGCCAGCTGAGCGTCAAAATCGCGACCAAGAGGACCGAGAGAATCACCGTCGCCCATCGACCACCCTTCGATGCCATACTGTTACCCCGAACCGGGACGGTTACGTCCCGCGGCGGACCGAGGGGCACCCTCCATATATACTTTAATCGAGGAGAGTCGGCTTCTCGGCGAGGGACGGGATTCGACCGGCGGTACGGGACGGCTCTCCGGGTGGGAGGTTCCGGCGGGAACGGGGACCGGGGAGGCCCCGGCCGCCGGTCACACAAACTCACCGAGGTCCGGTCCTTCGTCGTCCCGGCTTTCGACGGCCCCGCTGCGGACCAGCTGCGCCTCCGGGGTCCAGCGGCCGAACGGCACCGGGTGGCGCCACGTCCGCCGGAAGAGCGCGCGTCGGCGGAGCGCGCGCTCGTCCGGCCGGTACCAGAGATACTCGTAGAGGAGATACTCGGCGTAGAAGAGGCCCACGAGGGTGAGCAGCGCTCCGAGAACGCTCCCGGCATCGAGCCAGACCGTCACCGCCCAGACGTCCCCGATGAGGAAGCCGAGCACGACGTACCACTTGGAGGCCGAGAAGAACCACCACTCCCGCCAGGTCGGTCCCGGCTCGAGGAGGGCGCGCCGCTTTTCCTCGGCGACGCGGTCGATCTGACCCCGTAGCGCCGCCTCCTCGGCGATGCGGTCCGCCTCCCGTGCCGAGCTGTCGGGTTCGGCGGGGGTCGCCGGGTCGGCTCCAAGCCGCATCGCTTCCCGAGGGACCGCCTACGAGGCGGAGGGGACCGGGCGGTCGGAGTCGCCCGCGGCGAGACCGGGCGAGGATCCTCCCGCCGGCCGCCCCACCGCCGTGGGGTAGAGGTGACAGGCGACGAAGTGCTCGGCGCGCACCTCGATGAGCGGGGGCTCGACCTGGGAGCAGACGGGCATCACCGCGGGGCAGCGCGTATGGAACCGGCAGCCGCTCGGCGGCGCGGCCGGGCTCGGGACGTCGCCCTTGAGGATGATCCGCTCCCGGTGCAGCTCCGGGTCGGGGATCGGGATCGCCGAGAGGAGCGCCTGGGTGTACGGGTGGAGGGGCCGTCCGAACAGCGCGTCGGTCGGGGCCCGCTCCACGACCTTTCCGAGGTACATCACCACGACCTGCTGTGCCATCGCGCGGACGACCGAGAGGTGATGGGAGATGAACAGGTAGGAGAGGCGCTGCTCCGACTGGAGCCGGCGCAGGATGTTCAGGATCTGGGCCTGGACGGAGACGTCCAGCGCGCTGGTCGGTTCGTCCAGCACGATGAACTCGGGACGGAGCGCGAGCGCGCGCGCGATGCCGATCCGCTGGCGCTGGCCGCCCGAGAACTCGTGAGGGAACCGCCACTCGTGCTCCGGGTTGAGCCCGACCTGGCCCAGGAGCTCCTGGACCCGCCGGCGACGCTCCGCGCGGGTGCCGGCGTGGTGGACCTCGAGCGGCTCGGCCACGATGTCGCGCACGAGCATGCGGGGGCTCAGCGAGCTGAACGGGTCCTGGAATACGATCTGGAGCTTGCCGCGGAGCTCGTGCATCTGCCGGGAGGATTTGCGGTAGAGCGAGTACTGGTCGGCGATCTGGTCGAGCTCGTCGAGAGCCCCGCGGGCCTCGGGGGTCAGCCGACGTCCGTCCGGCGACGTGGGGTCGGAGTAAGGCTGCAGCGCCTCGTAGAGCCCGTCGACGCGGGCCTCGACCTCGGGTGGGATCCGGTAGAACGTGTGGCCGGACGTCGCCTCGATCAGGCGGAGAAGGAGCCGCCCGACGGTCGTCTTGCCGCAGCCGGACTCGCCCACCAGGCCCACGGTCTCGCCCTCGCGGATGTCGAGGCTGACCCCGTCCACGGCCCGCACGTCGCCGATGTGCGTGGAGAAGAGTCCGCCGCGGATGGGGAAGTATTTTCGGAGGTTGCGGGCGGAAATCACCAACGACTGCGAAGGGGATTCCATCCCGGTGAGCTCCGCACGAACGCTACCCGCCGACTACTGGCCCCTTGTATAAATAGCACGCGACGGTGTGACCCGGTCCCTCCAGGGTCATCGGCGGGCGGGCTTCCCGGCAGACCGGCATCGCGTACGGGCACCGGGGGTGGAACCGGCATCCGGTCGGAGGGTTGATCAGGTTCGGCACGGAGCCGGGGATCGACGCGAGGTCCTTCTCCGGCTGGTCCATCCGGGGGATTGAGGCGAGCAATCCCTGGGCGTACGGGTGGAGCGGGCGACGGAACAGCTCCTTCACCGGGCCCTGCTCGACGATATTGCCGGCGTACATGACGCAGACCCGGTCGGCGACCTCGGCGATGACCGCGAGGTCGTGCGTGATGAGGAGGATCGCCGTGCCCACCCGCTGCTTGAGCTCCCGCATCAGCTCCAGGATCTGGGCCTGGATCGTCACGTCGAGCGCGGTCGTCGGCTCGTCGGCGATCAGCACGTCCGGCTCGGAGGAGAGGGCCATCGAGATCATCACCCGCTGGATCATCCCCCCCGAGAGCTCGTGGGGGAAGCTCTTCGCGATCTGGGCCGGGTTGGCGATCTGCACTCCTTCGAGCAGCTGGACGACCCTCCAGAAGACCTCGGTGTTGAGCTGACGCTGGACGCGGGCGCGGACCCCCCAGAGCCCGTAGTAGAAATGCGACCAGCGCTCGAGCTGGTCCTGGAGCTTCAGGCGCCGGA
>JASHWY010000047.1 GCA_030043835.1 Thermoplasmata archaeon | reverse complement strand
GTGACCCGATTCAAAGACGGCTACGGACCCGTCGGGGCGTGGTTCCTTTATCTCAAGGCCGTCGCCACGAACGGCGCGGGCGAGAACTACGAGGTCACTCAGCTTGAGGGCCTTCGAGATCGGGTGGGCCCCTACGCGGATGCGAAGCCGCTCCCGACCTGCCTTAGGAACGACCTCATGCTGCGGGAGATCACGGCCGGGCGCGGACCGATCCTGATCCACACCGAGAAGGTTTTGGACACCCCGGAGAAGGAACGGATCGGTTGGGGGGCCTTCCTCAACATGACCGTGGGACAGGTCGTGACGTGGGCCGCTCAGGGGATCGATCCCAAGAAGGAACCGGTGGAGCTCGTGCTATCGGAACCGTACGTCCTCGGCTCCCACGCCGTGTGCGCGGGCGCGTGGGCGAGCGGTCCGGACGACGTGGCTACCCCCGAGCATCAATGGGGGTACAACCGGATGACGACCGTCGAGGGACTGTTTGGAGCCGGCGACACGGTCGGGGGCTCGGCGCACAAGTTCTCGAGCGGGTCGTTCACCGAGGGGCGTCTCGCCGCCAAGGCAGCGGTGCGATTCCTGACCGATCATCCGGAGTCTCCAACGACTTCGGTCGACGAGATCGAGGCCTTGCGACGGATGATCTTCGCTCCGCTCGAGCGGGCCGCTGCCGGGAAGCGGGGGATCGCGGGAGGCAGGGTGGTTCCGAACGTCCTCTTCCCGGACCAGGGGCTCCTTCGCCTCGAGAAGATCATGGATGAGTACGGGGGCGGCGTGGGGTCGAACTACACGACGAACGACGCGCTCCTCGAGCGGGGGCTCCGCTACGTTCGCCTTCTCCGCCAGGACCTCGCCCAATCCGCAGCTTCAGACCTTCGCGAGCTCGAGCGGGTCTGGGAGCTCGACCACCGGATTTGGACCGCCGAGGCGGTTCTGAGGCACACGCGCTTCCGTACCGAGACGCGGTGGCCCGGGTACTACTATCGGGCCGACTACCCTTCGATCGACGACCAAAAGTGGCGCTGCTTCGTGAACTCGGTCTACGACTCCACGAGCGGCGCTTGGCGCCTCTTCACACGTCCGTACGTTCCGCTCTTCTGACCGTGAGAATCGGACCCAGCCCACGCCCTAGCGCTGGTACGAGGCCCTGGCTCTTCCAGACGCGGTAGACGAACATGTGACTCACGTTGAGCGCCGCGGCGAGGCTGCGCGTCGTCCATCGACCGTTCGGTGGTTGCGACTCGAGCGTGGTCCGGACGATCCGGTCGATGAGGCCCGGCGGGGCCCGGCGGCCGGTCCCGGGCCTTGGCGCGTCGTGACGGACCCCTTCCACCCCCTGGGCGGCAAAGCGGCCACGCCAGAGCGCGACCGTCTCCGGATGGACCCCCAGGTAGCGTGCGATCTGGCCGTTCGTGCCACCGCGGGCCGCCTCAAGAACGATCCGGGCGCGCAGGGCACGACGAACCGACAGCGTGGCGGGCGATGCCCACGCGTTGAGGAGTTCCCTGTCTGCGGGGGAGAGGGCGATGTGGGGGGCCCTACGCACGGGTCCCGCCCAGCGCGTCCGACCTATTAAAACCGGGGTCGCTCGGCCCGACGTGGTGAAACTGATTCTTCGCATCGATAGCGGAACTTGGATCGGGATCGCCTCCGGGTCGAGTATCCTGGGGTGGCCGTTATATCGAGGGCGAGGGTCGGAGACCGTGAGGCGCCGATGGCGGAGAGCGCGGTACCGAGCGTCGCGCCCGCTTCCGGGTCCGATTCGGCCGATGGGCTCTCTCCCCAACGTCTCCTAGAGGCCTATCGCACAATGGTGCTCGCCCGCGTCACGGACGAGCGGTGCCTCCACCTGCAACGTCAGGGGCGCATCGGGTTTTACGCGCCGCTTCAAGGACAAGAGGCCGCCCAAGTTGGCGCCGCGATGGCCCTCCGGCCGGAGGACTGGGTCTTTCCCGCCTACCGGGAGATGGCGGTGGCGCTGCTTCGAGGCGTCCCTCTCCAGGCGATCATCGATCAGCTCTTCAGCGACTCGAGCGACCTCACCAAGGGGCGCCAGATGCCGAACCATTTCGGCTTCCGCGCCCAGAACTTTGTCGTCGCGTCGAGCCCCATCGGGACGCAGATCACTCAGGCCGTCGGGGCGGCGATGGCCGCCCGGCTTCGAGGCGACCCGATCGTGACGGTTCCGTTCTTCGGCGACGGTGCGACGAGCTCGAACGACTTCCACGCCGGGCTCAACTTCGCTGGCGTGTTCAAGGTCCCGACGGTCTTCTTCTGCCAGAACAACGAGTGGGCGATCAGCCTCCCGCGCGAGAAACAGACCCGGAGCCCGACGCTTGCCGAGAAGGCGAAAGCCTACGGGTTCTCCGGCGTCGTGATCGACGGCAACGACGTGAAAGCGGTCTACCGCACTGTCCTCGACGCGAGGCGTCGCGCCGTCGCGGGCGGAGGTCCCACGCTCATCGAGGCCCAGGTCTACCGCTTCGGCCCCCACTCGACGTCTGACGACCCGCACCGGTACCGATCGAACGCTGAGCTCGAGGCGGCCAAGCGGAAAGATCCCGTCCTTCGCCTCCAGCGGGAGCTCAAGGAGGCGCACGGCCTCGACGAGGCCGGCGATTCGAAGATCTGGGACGACGCGCGAGCCCAGCTCTCCGCCGCGATCGAGGTCGCCGAGAAGACCCCGAAGGTCGCCCCGGATTCTTTCCTCGATGACGTGTTCGCGACACCGACGCCTCGGCTCGCCGAGGAGAGAGCAGCGTTCGAAGCACTCGTCCGTGAAGGGGTGATCAAGCCGTGACCGAGCTTACGCTCGTCCAGGCGGTGAACCGAGGCCTCTTCGAAGCGATGCGCTCGGACCCCGACGTTCTCGTTCTGGGAGAGGACGTCGGAGTGAACGGCGGCGTCTTCCGGGCGACCGAGGGGCTCTACAAAGAGTTCGGCGCCGACCGGGTCATCGACACCCCGCTCTCCGAGACGGGGATCGTGGGAACGGCGATCGGGATGGCGCTCTATGGCCTCAAGCCGGTCGCCGAGATCCAGTTCCTGGATTTCATCTACCCTGCTTTCGACCAGATCGTGAGCGAGCTCTCGAAGTTCCGCTACCGGTCGGGAGGGCAGTACCCGTGCCACGTCGTCATCCGTTCACCCTACGGCGGGGGGATCCGGGGAGGGCTCTACCACTCGCAGAGCACAGAGGCGTACTTCTGTCACACGGCCGGTCTCAAGGTGGTGGTCCCATCCACGCCGGCCGACGCGAAGGGTCTTCTTCTCACCGCGATCCACGACGAGGACCCGGTCCTCTTCCTCGAGCCGAAGCGGATCTACCGGTCGGTGACGGGGGAGGTACCTGACGGCGATGGGCGAGTACCGTTCGGCACCGCCCGCCTCGTCCGTGAGGGGACCGACGTGAGCCTCTTTGCCTACGGGGCGATGGTCCCACCTACCTCCGAGGCCGCCGAAAAGCTCGCCGGGGAAGGGATTTCTGCCGAGGTGATCGACCTTCGGAGCCTGGTCCCGCTCGACGAGGCGAGCGTCGTCGCGTCCGTTCAAAAGACCGGACGGGCGGTGGTCGTTCACGAGGCCGCTCGGTTCTGTGGCTTCGGAGGAGAGGTCGCCGCCGTCCTGGCCGAAAAGGCGTTCTACTCGCTCAAGGCCCCCATCGCTCGGGTCACGGGGTACGACACCCCGTTCCCCTACGCGCTCGAGAACCTCTACCTTCCCAATGCCGACACGATCATGCACGCAGCACGCTCGACGGTGAAGGCGGGGTAGGAGAGGGCAATGACGTACGACTTCCGGCTCCCTGACATCGGCGAAGGGGTCGCCGAGGGCGAGGTGGTCGAGTGGTTCGTTAAGGAAGGCGACACGATCCAGGAGGACGCTCCCCTCGTGGGTGTGCTCACCGACAAAGCGAACGTCGAGATCCCTTCGCCGAAGGCCGGTCGCATCGCGAAGATCCACGCGGCGGTAGGCGTGAAGGTGAAGGTCGGCGGTCTCCTTGTATCGATCGAGACCGAGGGCGGTGCCTCGGCTGCATCCGCCACGTCGCCCTCGCCCGTTGAGGAGAAGGGTCCCGCCCCCGCGGCTCCGATAGTTTCCCCCGCCGTGCCTTTGGCGCAGGCACCTACCGCCGGGAGCCCCCTTGCGTCTCCGTACCTGCGTCGACTCGCCGCGGAAAGAGGGATCGATCTGACCCGAATCCAAGGCACGGGGCCGGGGGGCCGGATAACCGAGGCGGACCTCGGTGCGACGTCCAATCGTCCGACGGCAGTTGCGGTCATGGCTGCCCTGGCTCAGGCTCCCGCTTCAAAGATCATGCCGCCACCGACCATCGCGGCAACATCGACCGAGGGGATGGCAGACGTCGCCGAACGGATCCCGATCCGCGGGATTCGCCGCGTGATCTTCGACCACCTCACCGAGTCGACCCATCGGGCCGCCCACTTCACCTACGTCGAGGAGGTGGACGTCTCCGAACTCGTCCGCGTGCGCGACCGGATGGCGAAGCACGTGGAGAAGGAGGGAGTTCGGTTGAGCTACCTTCCGTTCATCGTGAAAGGCGTCGTCGCCGGTCTTCGGGCGCACCCGCACTTGAACGCTACCATGGACGACACGCGCGAGGAGCTCGTCGTCCGGTCCGCCTACCACATCGGGATCGCCACCCAGACCGCCGACGGCCTTATCGTGCCGGTGCTAAGGAACGCCGATCGGAAGAGCGTCGCGCAGATCGCGAAGGAGGTTCAGCAGCTGGCGGAGAGAGGCCGGGCGGGAAAGCTCGAGCGCAGCGAGCTCACCGGCAGCACGTTCACCATCTCGAGCCTGGGCGCGCTCGGTGGCGTGATGGCGACGCCGATCTTGAACTACCCCGAGGTCGGGATCCTCGGCGTCCACCGCATCCAGCGGCGCCCGGTCTATCGCGCCGACGGAACGGTCGGGCCGGCCGACCTCATGAACCTCTCTGTATCGCTCGACCACCGCGTGATCGATGGGTACGAGGGAGCCCAGTTCCTCGCCACCGTCAAAGGATACCTCGAAGACCCGCACCAGCTGTTTGCGGAACTCACGTAACCTCGAGCACCCGGTTGGGGACGAGAGGAGGCATTCCCTATCTCGTAGCGACCTTAGGAGGGCCGCCAGGCGGCCCACTCATTTATTTACGGGACGGGGTCGCTCTGCCCGGAGCTCTCATGAACTCGGGCCCGACGATCGTCCCCCTGCCGTACAAAGCCAGCGAAGTCGAGGCGGCGATCGGTTCGAACTGGCCGTCGATCCTACTTTCGGCGTACCGCTGGATGGTCCTTGGGCGGACCCTCGACGCTCGGATGCAGGCACTCCAGCGGCAGGGCCGGGTCGGGTTCTATGGAGCCTCTACCGGACACGAGGCCGTGAACGTCGCCGCGGGACTCGCGACGGAGGCGGACGACTGGATCTTCCCCGGCCTTCGAGAGCAGCTCGTCGCGCTCGTGCGGGGGCACTCCCTCGTGACGTACGCCCACCACTTGTTCGCGGACGATCTCGACCCGGGACGGGGCCGAAACATGCCGTGCCACCCGACCGCGAGCGAGGTACACTACGTTTCGATGTCCTCGGTGATCGGGACCCAGATCAGCCACGCCGTCGGCCTCGCGCATGCCCTCCGGTCGAGGTCCGCTCCGGGAGTGGTGCTAGCGTTCTTCGGGGACGGCGGCACGAGCTCGAACGACTTCCACGCAGGGCTCAACTTCGCCGGAGTCTGGAGACTTCCCGTCGTTTTCTGTTGCGCTAACAATCAGTGGGCGATCTCGGTGCCGGTCGAGCGTCAAACCGCGGCCACGAGCCTTGCGAGCAAGGCAGACGCCTACGGCTTCGGGGGCTCTCGGGTCGATGGAACGGACTTCGTCGCGGTCTACCGTGCCCTGCGCGAGGCTCTGGCCGCGGCCCGATCCAACGCCGGACCGAAGCTCCTCGAGTTCGTCGTCTACCGTATGACCCCCCACTCGAGCGCCGATGATCCCACGCGGTACCAGCCCGCCGACTGGGCCGCTCGCGCTGCCTCCCATGACCCCGTGGGCCGTCTCGAAGCCTGGCTCTTCGCGCATCAGGGCCTGACCGAACCCGCTCGGTCTCGCTTTAAGGCCGAAGCCGAGGAACAGGTCCGTGAGGCGGTCCGGGTCGCCGAGGAGACCCCTCCTCCTCGCCCCGGATCGCTGACCGAAGACGTCTATGCCCCGGCGGTCTCCTCTCGCGCGCCGAAAGGCCGGTGAGGTGACCTCCGTTGGCGGGAACGTACGCACGGGCCACCGAGCTGCTCGTCATCGGCGGAGGCCCGGGCGGCTACATGAGCGCTATCCGGGCGGGCCAGCTTGGAAAGAAGGTCGTTCTCGTCGAGAAACGCGACCTCGGCGGCGAGTGCCTCAACCGGGGCTGTATCCCGTCGAAGGCGCTCATCCACGCGTCGCGGCTCTACCACACCCTCCTCGTCGAGGGTGCGGAGGTCGGAGTCACCGCTCCGGACCCCCGTTTCGACCTCGCGGTCACGATGGCCTGGAAAGAAGGGGTCGTCGCCAAGGAGCGTCAGGGCGTGGCCACGCTCTTGAAATCGGCCGGGGTGACCGTTCTCCCCGGTGAAGCTCGGTTCACGGGACCCCGCTCGGTCGACCTTGCGGCTCCGGATGGAGGTCACGAGAGGATCGATTTCGTTCATGCCGTGATCGCGACGGGGGCGATCCCGTCAACGATCCCGGGGTTCGAGACCGACGGCGAGCGCGTGGTCAACGCCTGGGACCTCCTCTCCCAGACGACCCTCCCTCGATCGATGCTGATCCTCGGCGGCGGCGTGAGTGGCTGCGAGCTGGGCGAATTCCTCGCGAGCGTTGGGGTTAAGGTGACGATCGTCGAGCTCCTCTCCCAGCTTCTCCCCGGCATGGAGTCGGACCTCTCCCGCGAGATCACGGGGACCCTCGAACGGCTCGGGGCTACGATCCACGTCGCGACGAAGGCGACCGGACTTCGACGCGATCCCGGCGCCCTCGTGATGTCGGTGGAGAGTGCCGCCGGGACGTCGGAGCTCACCGCGGAGCGCCTCTTCGTCACCGTCGGTAAACGACCCGCGAGCGCGGGTCTGGGGCTCGAAGAGGCGGGGGTCATGGCGGATCCGAAGACGGGATTCATCCCGGTCGACCCCCAGATGCGCACCAACGAGACGCACATCTTTGCGGTG
>JASHWY010000005.1 GCA_030043835.1 Thermoplasmata archaeon | reverse complement strand
GACCCAGATCCTCCCCGCGCCGGGCCGCACGGCGCCGGTCGCCGAGATCGACGTAAAAGACCATGCGACCGTCCGCGTCCTCGCCTCGGCCGGCCTCGCGACGGGCGATCGCGTGTCGTTCCAGGAGGGGCCTGTGGAGCGAGGCTCCATCCTACCGCTGGGCCGGATCCCCGACGGAACGCTCGTCTCGAACCTTGAGGTGAAGCCGTTCGACGGAGGCCGGCTCGTCCGAACGGCCGGATCGAGCGCGCTCGTCACCGCGCACTCGGGCCCCGAGGTCACCGTCCAGCTCCCCAGCGGCCGGTTTAAGCAGCTCCTCGCGAGCTGTCGCGCCCAGGTGGGCCAGGTCGGCGGAGGGGGACGATTGGAGCGACCAGTGATCAAGGCGGGGAAAAGGGTCTGGGGCACCCGTTCGCTCGCCCGGGCCCCGTTCAAGGTCCGCGGCGTCGCGATGAGCCCGGTGAGCCATCCGTTCGGCGGTGGGGCCCACCAGCACGTGGGCCGTCCGAGCACCGTCTCGAAGGGCACGTGGCCGGGCGCGAAGGTCGGACGCTTCTCTCGCAGCACCAGCAAGAAGCGCCGAAAGGACCGCAGGGGGAGGCCGTAGCGATGGCGAAGGCTCGGAAGACGAAGAAGGTCGAGGCGCGCCGGAAGCGGGAGTTCACCTACCGCGGCGTCGGCGTCCCCGAGCTCAAAGCGATGAGCCTGGAAGAGTTCGCGAAGATCGTCACCGCCCGGGTCCGCCGCTCGATCCGGCGCGGATTCAACACGGAGACGACACTCTTCTTCGAGCGGATGCGGTCGACCCCGAAGGAGAAGGTCGTTCGCACCCACTGTCGGGACGCAGTCATCCTTCCCGAACACATCGGCCGGCGGGTGGCGGTCCACAACGGCAAGGAGTTCAAAGAGATCGAGGTGCGGCCCGAGATGATCGGGCACTACTTCGGAGAGTTCGCGCTCACGCGACGCTTCGAAAAGCACTCGGGGCCCGGGGTGGGTGCGACGCGGTCGTCGAAGTTCATGCCGCTCAAGTGAGGGAGAGGTTCGACCGATGCGAGGCTACACGTACCGCGCCGAACCCGGCGTCAGCGTAGCGCGCGCCCGCGGGGTCGAGATCCCGATGTCCCCCAAGAAGACGTACGAGGTGCTGAACGCCATCCGCGGGCTCCCCGTCGATCGGGCCCAATCGCTGCTCGAAGAGGTCATCGCGCTGAAGCGAGCGGTTCCGTTCCGTCGGTACAACCAGGAAACGGCGCACAAGAAGGGAACGGGGCCGGGGCGCTACCCGAAGAAAGTCGCTCAGAACGTCCTTAAGATCCTGACGAGCGCCCGGGAGAACGCGGAGTACGAGGGCCTCGACACCGACCGCCTCGTTGTGAAGGTCGCCGCCAGCGGCCGGGGCCGCATCGTGAAAGCGTCGATGCCTCGGGCTCAGGGTCGAGCGACCGAGTGGCACGAGCAGACGACGAACGTGGAGATCGTCCTCGCCGAGCGGAAGGAGGAACCCTCGTGAGCGCGGAGCAGAAGGTGATCCAGGAGGCGATGCGCCGCGTTCTCTTGAAGGACTATCTCGTCCAGGAGAGCGCTCGCGCGGGGTTCGGGGGCCTCGACATCACCCGCACGCCGATGGGCACGCGCGTCACGCTCATCTGCGAACGTCCGGGGATCCTGATCGGCCACCGAGGCGAGCTCATCAAGCGCTTGACCGAGGACATCCAGGGGCGCTTCCACCTCGACAACCCCCAGATCGAGGTCCAGGAGGAGCGCCAGCCGAGCTTGAACGCCCAGCTGATGAGCGAGAAGCTCGCATCGACCCTCGAGCGAGGATGGCACTTCCGTCGCGCCGGGCACTCGACCGTCCGCCGGATTATGGAGGCAGGCGCCCGAGGTTGCCAGGTGATCCTCTCCGGAAAATTGACCGGCGAGCGGCACCGCACCGAGCGGTTCAAGGCCGGGACGATCAAGTACTGCGGCGAAGCCGTCCATCTTTGGATCGACAAGGGGTTCTACCAGGCGCGGCTCAAGCCCGGCGTCATCGGTGTCAACGTCTGGATCATGCGGCCTGCGGCGAAGCTTCCGGACGAGATCGTCGTCCGCGGCGTGGAGATGCCGCCGAAGATCGCTCCCGCCGTCCTCCCCCCGATCGAGGATGTTCCGCTTCCCGCCGGCGGAACGGAGGCCGTGGAACTGCCATGACACTCCTCCGCATGAAGGACCTTAGAACGCTCAGCGACGACGAGCTCATGCGCCGCATCGCCGACGCCGAGAACGACCTTCTCCGCGAGCGGGGCGTCGCCGCCATGGGCGGCGCTCCGCCGAGCCCGGGTCGAATGCGCGCGCTTCGGACGAACGTCGCGCGGGCCCTCACAGTACTCAACGAGCGAGGCGGCCTCGTCAAGGGGGCTCGGCGTCCGTAGGGGGTCTTTAGGTGGACCGATGGGGAGGAGAACGGAAGCGATGCCGTCATTGTCTCGCGTCGAGCGCGAAGCGCTCGCGGGGGAGCTCATCGGTGCATCGGTTGCGATCGCTCCGTCCCCCGGGGTCCGGGGCGCGGTCCGAGGCACGATCGTCAACGAGACCCTTTCGACCTTCTCCGTCCGGGTGGCGGGTCGTGCGAAGGCGCTGTGCGTCCCGAAGGCGGGGCTTTCGGGCACGGTCGTCCTCTCGGCGGGCGAGTTACCGTTAAGAGGGGACGCCCTACGCGTGCGTCCCGAGGACCGCACCAAGCGGCTGCTCACGGGCGGCCCTCGGAGGCTGCGATGACTCCTCCACGCTCCCCGCCCTCTCCTCGCCGGGCCCGGGACATCGGGCTCGACGTTCGGGCCCCGAAGGCCCGGTGCGACGACCGCCACTGCCCATTCCACGGGCGGCTCCCTGTCCGGGGCCAGATCATCGAAGGGACCGTCGTCTCGACCGGCATGCAGCGGACCGCGGTCGTCGAGCGGACGCTCCTTCACTTCGTCCCGAAGTTCGAGCGCTACGAGAAGCGGAGGCGACGCTACTTTGCGCACGCTCCCCCGTGCCTCAACGTACCGGTCGGCCACCGAGTCCGGATCGCCGAGACCCGGCCGCTCTCGAAGCTCGTCCGCTTCTGCATCGTCGAGGACCTGGGCGAAGCCGCTCGCCGCGTGAAAGGCGAAGAGCCGACGCCGACCGTGGCGCCGGTGGCTCCGGCGGAGGCGCCGTGAAGGGGCTCTCGGGTCGGCGGAGCCGGGGCCTCCCCAAGGGGGCCCGTTTGGACTGCGTCGACAACACGGGCGCTAAGGTCGTGGAGATCATCTCGGTTCGCAACTGGCACGGGACGCACCGCCGATACCCGCGCGCCGGAATCGCCGACCTCGTGATCGTGTCGGTCAAGAAGGGGACGCCCGAGATGCGCCGGCAGGTCCTGCACGCGGTGATCGTCCGCTCCCGGGTCCCGCTCCACCGGCCCGATGGAACCCGACTTCAGTTCGAGGACAACGCAGCGGTGATCACGACCGAGACCGGAGAGATCAAAGGCTCCCAGATCAAGGGCCCCGTGGCGAAGGAGGCCGCCGAACGATGGCCGCGGATCGCCGCCGCGTCCTCGATCATCCTCTAAGGAGGTCCTCGATGTCGTCGAGCTCCCCGCACTCCCCGCGACGCCAACGTAAGGCGCTCTACAACGACCCCACCTTCCGCCGCCGGCGCCGGATGGCGGTCCCGCTCTCGCGCGAGCTGCGGGCCCGGTTCCACCGCCGGTCGGTCCCCCTTCGCAAGGGCGACACGGTGAGGGTCCTCTCGGGGAGCTTCGAGGGACGGGAGGAGCGCGTCCAGCGCATCGTCCGGCGCGACTACTCGGTCGTCCTCGACAACGTCACGCTCAAGACCGGGGAGGAGAAGCTGAAACCGCTCCCGATCCGTCCCGGCCACCTCGTGATCACCCGGCTCAACCTCGCCGACGCGTGGCGTCGGCGCACGCTTCGCGTCTCGGACGAGGAGCTGACCCCCGAGGAGCGGGGAGAACCCGCCGAAGAGGAAGCGGTCTCCGAGGCCACGCCCCCGCCCGCGGAGCTCCCCGAGCCGGGGCCCTCGGCGGACGAGACCGCCGACGAGAAGCCCCCCGAGCGGGCGAAGTCGCCGACGACCGAGGAGGACGACGAGCCGTGACGTTCCGGTTGAAGCGGCGCGCGGCCCCGCGAGCGTGGACGATTCCCCGCAAGGGTACGAAGTGGGTGAAGCGCCCCGGACCGGGCCCTCACGCCCAGGACGCCTCGATCCCGCTCCTCCTCGTCCTCCGCGACCTCCGCCGGATCGTCTCGAGCGCGCGGGAGGCGAGCCAGCTCGTCCGCTCGGGAGCGATACGCGTGGACGGCAAGGTCGCGAACGACCTCGACCGGGGCCTCGGCCTCATGGACACGCTCTCCTTCGCGGCGCCGCTCGATGAGCACTTTCGGGTCGTGAGGGACCATCACGGGAAACTCGTTCTCGTCTCGATACCGGCGACCGAGGCGACCCAAAAGATCGGCCGGGTCCGATTCAAGCACGCGGTGAAGGCGGGCCGGATCGAAGTCACGCTCCACGATGGCCGGAACCTGCTCGTCGACCGAGGGACGCCGTACAAGGTCGGCGATTCGGTCAAAATCGAGGTCCCGAGCCAGAAGGTGCTCGAGCACTTTCCGCTGGCGGCGGGCGCCCTCGCGTTGGTCGCCGGCGGCTCGCACGTCGGCGAGCTCGCTCGGGTCGAGCGGGTCGAGGTGCGCAACTCGTCCCACCCGAACCTCGTCCACTTCAAGGAAGGGTTCTCGACGATCAAGGAGTACGTCTACGTCGTCGGGGAGAAGGGCCCCGGCGTCACCATCGCCGCCGGAGTCGACCGATGAGCGCGCCTCCCGAGACGGCGTCAAGGGGCGGGGCCGCGGCCCCGTCCCCGAACCCGCACCGCGTTGTGCGCCTCATCAAGATCGTCGTCAACGCGGGCGTCGGCGAGTCGGGCGAGGCTCGCACCAAAGCCGCACGCGTCCTCGAGATGGTGACGCACCAGAAGCCGGTCGCGACGCGGTCCCACTCCACGAACCGCGATTTCGGCATCCGCAAGGGCCAGGAGATCGGCGCCAAAGTGACGCTGCGAGGGGAGGCCGCCCGCGACTTCCTGCGTCGGGCATTCGAGGCTCGGGACCGTCAGCTCGACCTTCAATCGATCGACCGCAACGGGAACTTCTCGTTCGGCATCGCGGACTACACCGATTTTACCGGCATGAAGTACGACCCGCAGATCGGGATCCACGGGATGGACGTGGCCGTGGAGCTCGGCCGGGCGGGGTTTCGGATCCGCCACCGGAGAGTGCAATCGCGATCCGTCCCCCGGGCGCTCCGTTCGACCCGGGAGGAGACCCGCGCGTTCCTCACCAGCCAGTTCGCCGTGACGGTCCTGGAGTGAGCACAACGATGAGCCCCCCGAAGAAGCATTTCGGCCGGAAGGATGGCTGCCTCCGCTGCGACCGGAAGCGAGGGATCGTTCGCCGCTACGGTCTCCACCTCTGCCGCCAGTGCTTCCGCGAGGTCGCCATGGACCTGGGGTTCCGCAAGTACCAGTAGGGGGAGCGAACGATGCGACAGGATCTGCTCAACGATGCGCTGGTCACGCTCCGCCACGCCGACCTCGATGGGAAGCCGCGCGTGGAGATCGCCCCCACCTCGAAGCTGATCGCCGAGGTGCTTCGGATCTTTCGGGAGCACCGGTACATCGAGGAGTTCACGTTCGTCCCGACGGGGCGGGGCGGCAAGTACGACGTCACCCTCTCCCGCCGGATCAACTCCTGCGGCGTGATCAAGCCGCGAATCTCGGTCCCCCACGACGCGCTCGAGCGGTACGAGGCGCGGTTCCTCCCGGCCCAGGACTTCGGGCTCCTCGTCCTCTCCACGAACCAGGGCGTCCTCTCGCACCAGAAGGCGCGGGAGCTCAAGATCGGAGGTCGGCTGCTCGCCTATGTCTACTGACGCCGACCGAAGCCGCGAGACCGTCCCGATCCCGAAGGGGATCTCGTTCTCGGTCGCCCACGGTCGTTTGACCGCGAAGGGACCCTTGGGGTCGGTCGGAAGACCGTTCCCGGCCGACGTGATCGGTTTCGAGGCCACCGACGCTTCCGTCACCCTCTCGCTCAAGATCCCCTCCGACCGCAGGCGGGCTCAGGCGCTTCTCAAGACCTGGGCCGCGCACGTTCGAAACTTGGCCGGAGGTCTGACGGTCGGGGTCGAGGCGAGGATGAAGGTCGTCGCGGCGCACTTCCCTATGAAGGTCCAGGTGAGGGGCGAGGAGGTCGTCGTCGAGAACTTCTTGGGCGAGAAGTACCCGCGCTCGACTCGCCTTCGCCCGGGCACCAAAGCGACCGTCGAGGGCGAGTTCGTCATCGTCTCCGGTTACGATGTGGAAGAGGTCGGTCAGAGCGCCGCGAACATCGAGCGCGTGACGCACATCCGCGACTACGACCCCCGGGTCTTCCAGGACGGTATCTTCCTCGTCGAGCGGGCTCACCTCAAGGAGTCGAGCTGATGCCCGAGGAGAATTCCGCGACTCCGCCCGCCGTCGACGAGACCCCCGCCCCGCCCCGACCGAGGGGTCGGGCGAAGGCGAAAACCCTTCCCCCCAAGACCGAGGAGGCCTCGCCACCGACCGAGAACGCCGCGAAGGAAGAAGCCCCCCGGGTCCCGAAGCGGGCTCCAGTCGGCGGCGACGCGATGCGGCTCCTCGCGCTGAGGAGGCAGTTCGATCGCCGTCGCCCGATCTTCGGTCGCCAGGCGGCGAACCGTTACTTTAGGATCGGTCGCGACGGCGCATGGCGCCGACCTCGCGGCCTTCAATCCAAACAGCGGCGCCACTACGGGTACCGGACCCAGATCGTCTCCGTGGGGTATCGCTCTCCGGCCCGGGTCCGCGGCCTCGTCCCGAGCGGCTTCCGACCGATCGTCGTCCGGACCGAGGCCGAGCTCGACGCGCTCGACGGGCACTTCCACGCCGCGATCATCGCCCGCAACGTCGGCACGCGACGTCGCCTCGTCCTCGAAGAGGCCGCCCGGAGGCTCGGCATCAAGGTATTGAACCCGATCGAGAAGGCCGGGTCGGAGGAGTAGCGCTCGTGCCCGATCTCTCGAACCAGCGCCGGTTGGCCGCCGCCATCCTTCACTGCGGCGAGGGCCGAGTCTGGATCGACCCCGCGAGCCAGGAGGAGCTCGCCGATGCGGTGACCCGCAGCGACCTTCGCAGCGCGATCAAGGCGGGGGTCATCCGCCGCCAGCGCATCCGCGGAACCTCCCGGGTGAGGGCGCGCCGCCACGCGATCGAGGTGAAGAAAGGCCGCCACTCGGGCCCGGGCTCCCGCCGGGGCACCCCGCGCTCTCGAGTCACGAAGAAGGAACGCTGGATGCGGCGGATCCGGCCCCAGCGCAAGGCGCTGCGCGAGCTCAGGAACGCGAAGAAGATCACACCGAAGGTTTACCGCGAGTTCTACCGCCGCGCGAAAGGTGGCATGTTTCGGAGCCGGGCGCACCTTCTCGCCAACCTGCGGCTTGCGGGGTACTTGAAGGAGGGCTCGCCGTGAGCTCGGGACCCCGCTATCGCGTCCCGTTCCGCCGCCGTCGCGAGGGGAAGACCGACTACCGCGTGCGTCTCCGTCTCTTAAAGTCCGGGGAAGAGCGAGCGGTCGTCCGCATCTCGAACTCTCGGGTCCGGGTGTCGATCGTTCGGTTCGATCCGGCCGGCGACCGGGTCGTCGCGGCGGCGGACAGCCGAGAGCTGAGCCACATCGCTTTCCCGGCCACGAGCCTCACGTCGACTCCGGCCGCCTACCTCACCGCGTACCTCGCGGGCCTCCGGGCGAAAGGTGCGGGGTCCGGGACCGCGGTGCTCGACCTGGGCTCCCACCACCCGTCGGAGGGCGGTCGCCTCGCCGCCGCGCTCAAGGGTCTCCTCGAGGCCGGGGTGACGATCCCGCACGGGGAGGAGAACTTCCCGACCGTCGACCGCTTGAACGGAGCCCACCTTCCCAAACCTCTTCCGCAGCCCGTCGAGGCGTACAAGACGAAACTTCCCGGACTCCTTCGTCGACCCGAGGCCGCGACATGAGCAGCGCGATCGCCCAGGGACCGGCGCGCACGGGGCCCCCCGCCGCCACGGCTCCGGCGCCGCCGCCGTGGGTCCCGAAGACCGAGCTCGGCCGTCGAGTGTTCGCCGACGAGATCACGACAATGGCGCAGGCGCTCGAGACCGGCCTTCCTCTCCGCGAGCCGCAGATTGTCGACAAGCTCGTCCCCGGCCTCCACGACGAGGTGCTCGACGTCAACATGGTCCAGCGCATGACCGACTCGGGCCGCCGGTTCAAGTTCGCCGTCACCGTCGTCGTCGGGAACGGTGACGGGTTCGTAGGGCTCGGCCGCGCGAAAGGACGCGAGGTCGGCCCGACGATCCGCCGGGCGATCGACCGCGCGAAGCTCGAGATCGTCGAGGTCTACCGCGGCGACGGCAGCTGGGAGTGCGGGTGCGGGCGCCCGCACTCGCTCCCGTTCCAGATCCACGCCCGCGTCGGCTCGGTCGTGGTGACGTTGCGCCCCGCCCCGCGTGGCGTCGGGCTCGCCGTCGGCAACGTCGCGAAGCCGATCCTTCGATTCGCGGGGATCACGGACGCGTGGGGGTTCACGGACGGTCACACGAAGACGACGGTCAATTACGCCCAGGCCGCGTACCAGGCGCTCGTCGCGCTCTCGCAGCTCAAGGTTCCCCCCGAGGACATGGAACGGCTGAAGATCGTCCGGGGTCCTGTCGGGACCTCGATCCTCCCTCCGAAAGAGGAGGGAGTCCGCCCCGTCCGCGGCGGTCGCGGCCGGGGTCGGGGCGGTGGCCGGCCGGGGGGACGCCCCGGGTTCGGAAGCCGGCCCCCGCCGCCGGGGGGAACGACGACGGGGCCGCGGCGGCCGGGTCCGCCCGGCGGGACGAGGTGATCGAAACGATGGCGTGGATGGTGGTGCGGGTACGGGGAACGATCCATGCGCGGAGCGACATCGTGGAGACGTTGGGGTTCCTCCACTTGACCCGGCCCAACCACGCGACCGTCGTTCCCGAGGCGGCGTCGTTCCGTGGCATGCTCACGAAGGTCCAG
>JASHWY010000001.1 GCA_030043835.1 Thermoplasmata archaeon | reverse complement strand
CGACTGGTGCGACGGCCAGGTACTCCCGTTCCTCCTAGACGCCGGGGTCACCCGGGTCGAGATCGGCGTCGAATGCCTGCACGACGACGTGCTCACGGCCGTCGGGCGCGCCCACTCGAGCGACGACGTTAAGCGGGCCACCCGGGAGGCCCGCGACCGGGGGCTCAAGGTCTGCTACCACTGGATGCTCGGGCTTCCGGGCATGGACCCCCAGCGGGACCTCGAAGACTTCCGCCGGCTCTGGGCGGAGGAGGCGTACCGCCCTGATCTCCTCAAGATCTACCCCACCCTCGTCCTTCCCTCGACGCCGCTCTACGACGACTGGAAGGTGGGCCGTTTCGTTCCCTACGACACCGAGACCGCGACCCGGCTGCTCGCAACCTTGAAGGGCGAGCTCCCTCCCTGGGTGCGTATCCAGCGCATCCAGCGCGACATCCCGGCCCGCCTAATCGCGGCGGGCGTGCGGGCGAGCAACGTCCGGGAGCGGGCCATCGCCCGGCTCCGAGAAGAAGGCCGCCACTGCCGGTGCCTTCGGTGCCGGGAAGCCGTTCGGCGGGCCTCGCCCCCTCCCGAAGCGTTCCGGCTCACGACGACCGAGTACCGGGCGGCGGGAGGCCGGGAGGTCTTCTACGCCTTCGAGGAACCCGAGACGGATACCGTCGCGGGGTTCCTGCGCCTTAGGTTCCCGTCCGATAGGACGGAGGGAGGGCTCGACGCCCCTGTGATCCGGGAACTGAAGGTTGTGGGAAGCGAGGTCTCGGTCGGCTTCGCGAGCGGGAGGGCCACGGAGTACCAGCACCGCGGGTTCGGCCGGTCGCTCGTGGCTGCCGCCGAGGAGCGGGTCCGGGAGGAGGGGTACCCTCGGGTCTACGTGCGCAGCGCGGTGGGGACCCGGGCGTACTACCGGGGGCTGGGCTACGAGCGGGCCGGCCCGCACATGGCGAAGCCCGTTTTCGCCGGACACAACGCCTGACGGACGGTCCGAAGGCCCTTGGGAGTTCGCCGTCACGCAACCCTTAAACCCACCCCCGGCTCCGCCGACCGAGAGCGCCCCATGGCCCGGAACATCGTGCTCGAACCCCTACGCACCGTGCACATCGAGGACCAAGCGATCGAGCTCGTGGAGCGCAAAGGGCTCGGCCACCCGGACTCGATCGCGGACGGGGTCTCCGAGTCGGTGAGCCGAGCGCTCTCGAGGCTCTACCTCGATGAGTACGGGAGGATCCTCCACCACAACACCGACGAGACGCAGGTCGTGGGCGGGGCGTCCGAGCCCAAGTTCGGCGGCGGGAAGGTCACGACCCCAGTCTACCTACTGCTCGTCGGGCGGGCGACCACCGAGGTCAACGGAGAGAAGCTCCCGTTTCGGGAAACCGCGATCGAGGCGGCCCGCAAGTACGTCGCATCGATCTGCGATCATCTCGATGTGGAGAAGCAGGTCGAGTTCGACTGCAAGATCGGGCAGGGGTCGGTCGACCTAAGGGGGGTCTTCGACCAGAAGAGCGTGCTCGCGAACGACACGTCGTTCGGCGTCGGGTTCGCACCGTTCTCCGACCTCGAGCGGCTCGTGCTCGAGAGCGAGCGGTTCTTGACGCTCAAGCTCAAGAAGAAGCTCCACGCCCTCGGCGAGGACGTAAAGGTGATGGGGTTCCGCTCCGGCGAGGCGGTCCATTTAACGGTGGCCGCCGCCCTCGTCGATAGCGAAATCCGGGACGCAACCGAATACGAGTCGGTGGTAAACGAGATCCGCGACAAGCTCGCGGACCAGGCCGCAAAGGTCACCCGCCGCGAGGTCACGATCGACGTGAACACCGCCGACGACCCCGAGCTCGGACGGTTCTACCTCACGGTTACCGGCTGCTCGATGGAGGCAGGCGACGATGGGTCGGTCGGTCGCGGCAACCGCGCGAACGGGCTCATCACCCCCTGCCGGCCGATGAGCTTGGAGGCATCGGCCGGGAAGAACCCCGTGAACCACGTCGGCAAGATTTACAATCTCCTCGGGAATTTGATCGCGAACGACATCGTGAAGGAGACCGGCGGGAACGTGAAGGAGGTTCACGTGAAGATCCTTTCCCAGATCGGGAAACCCGTTGACCAACCCCAGGTCGCGAGCCTCCAGCTACTCCCCGCGAACGGCGTGAAGCTCGCTCAGGTGAAGGGGAAGGCCACGGCCGTGGCGCAGGACTGGTTCGACCGAATCGATGAGATCCCACGCCTCCTTTTGACCGACAAGCTCTCGGTCTTTTAGGCTACCGAGGCCTACCCGGCCCGGCTCCTCGAAAACGGCTCCGGGGCCCCCAGCCCCCCGCCCCCCTCGCGGGCGCGGTGGAAAGGCCCCATCGGCCGCCGTTCTAAATAGTGCGACCGTCCAGTAACTTCCGGACGTCCTGCTCCGGTCGGAGGGAGCGTTCGGAGATCCTCGGCATGGCGCTGACCTCGCTCGAGATCGACGGCCTCGTGATCGTCATCTTCCTCGCGGTGGTCGTCGCCGGCCTTCTCCTCTACCTTCTCCGTCGGCTCCGAGGCCGGAGGGACAAGCTGCTCAAGGAGCTGAGCGGCACCCCCGAGCTCGCCCAGGACCGGGCGTTCAACCGGATCGCGATGGCCCGCCGGGAGGCGGAGATTCTCTCCCGCGCCGGAACGGACGTAACGAACGCGCAGTCCCTGATCGCCGAGGCCCAGGGCGCGTTCGACACCCGTCAGTACGACCGGGCCTACGAGCGGGCCCAGTCCGCCCACGAGGCGCTCGTCGTAGCCCGAAGGTCGGGGCCCGGCCCCGGAGCCCCCCTCCCATCGCCCACGGCCCCTCCGCCTCGCTCCTCGGTGTCGCCGCCTCCGACGAGCCCGCCGACCCCATCGTCCGATCCCGCCGCTCCGCGGATCCCGCAGAACCGAGCCGAGTCGCAGTTCCAGCTAAGGCTCCTAGACCAGGAGTACACGGACGCTGCCGCGGCCCACCCGGGCGCCCCGGCGACGGTTGCGGTGGGCTCGATCCTGAGCCAGGCCCACGGCGCGTTCGATCGGGGTGACTTCACCGAGGCGTTCCGTTTGAGCTTGCGAGGCCGACGGCAGCTGGGAGGCAAAGTAGAGTCCCTCGCTCCGAGCGGCACGAACCTCGCAGGCTATGCCGCCACGGTGTCGGTCGCGATGGAGGCGAATCCGGGGGACGTAGCCGTCCAGGCTGCCGACCGCGCGGCGGGCGCCGATCGTTGCCCGGACTGCGGGTACCCGACCCTGCCAAGCGACCGATTCTGTCGAGGATGCGGGCAGCCCCGGGGGGCCACCAACTGCCCGGTCTGCCAGGCGTCGCGAGGGCCCGCGGACACATTCTGCGGGGTGTGCGGCGCACGGTTTAGCTAGCTCGTGAGGGCTCGCGCTCCGCGGGTCAGGAGCCAGTCGTCGAGCCGTCGTTGGGTGCGAGCCTCGTGGAGGACCGCGCTCGTCCTCAGCCAGCGGTCGAGGGGGATCGTGAAGGTCGACCGGATACGCTCCCCGAGCTCGCTCAAGCTAGCGAGCCGCTCGGCCGGGGTTCTCATGGCGGCGCGCACGTGCTCGCGAACGTTCCAGACGCCGAGCGGCAGGATCTCGCCGGGATGGACCTCTCGGAGCACGACGACGCCCGCCTGGCGATTCCGGTCGAGGAGGGCCTCGCTGGTCGCCAGGCGAGCGGCATAGTAACACCCTCCGATCGAGGCGTACGTCGTGCGGCCGTCGTGGCCCTCGTGGTCCCCCATCATGACGATATCGGTCGTGTTCGGGTTCCAGAGCGTGTTGGGGTACCAGGCCTCGATCGATTCGTACCGGTAACTCCCCGGAAGGAGGGCGATCAGCCACCGGTTGTCGAGCGCCGTCAGTCGGTGCACCTCGATCTCGGAGAGCTCGGGCAGGAGGCGGATCCGCTCGAGGTTCGCTTTGGAGAGGAGGTCGTCGACCGCTGTGATGCTCCAGCGCGTCGGCACGAGGCGGCGTCGACCCCGTCGCCCTAGCGTACCCACGCTGAACGCTCGCTGGATTTTGCTCACGCGGACCCCGCGGTGGTATAGCTCCCCGACCGCGATCCGCGCGTTCGCGTCGGTGTCCGAGCTTAACCGATCGAGGTGGGGATCGACGCGTCGCACATCGAGCCGCATCCGATCGATGGGGGCCGACGGACCGAAGGGAGGCGTCGAATCGGAGAGAGCGAGATGGCCCCGAGGGGGACGCCGGAAGTGGGCCTCGCTTTCCACCGAGCCGGCAGCGATCCCAAGGAGCTGGAGCTCTTCCAGGAGCGGGATCGGGCGTTCGGCATCGGTGACACGCATGCGGGTTGTGCCGCGGACGAGCCCGGTCCGGAACCCGACCACCTCCGCGACCGATCGCCCCACCCACTCTTCGGGGGTGTCGTAGAGCTCGGTCGAGCCGTGCTCCGGGCTCAGGAGGGGCCCTAAGGAGACGCTCGGGTAGCCGAATCGGCCGACGAACACCCCTGGGGGCGAGGAGCCGTCGAGATCGGTGCCGCCCACCATCGGAAGGGTCCGCTCGAAAGCGTGGTACTTGAGCAGGATCGGACAGACCGGCTTGCCGCACAGCAGCTGAGCCGACCGGCATCGAAGGCACATCGTGGGATCCTCGCGGAGCCCCGGGATGCTCCACGAGAGCGATTCCATCGGTGCGAGCCCCGGTATCGGGGGCGACGACGAGCCGGCCATCCGTTGGAAAGGTAGCCTTGGGTAGGATGTATAGGGTACGGGAGAGGTCCTGAAACGGCCCGTCATCGACCCTCCGAGTGCCCTCCATTACCCCGGACTTCCCGACATACCGGGGGTCGACCTCGTGGCCGACCACAGCCTCAAAGAGCGTGGGATAGTGGCGCGGCCTCGCCTGGGACCGTGGGTAGTTTTGTTCCTTTATCGATAGACACAGTACCGAGAGACAACGCAGTACGGGTCGGTCGGTGGCGGCATTCCAGGACCGGTCGGGGCGGGAGCTCAAAGAGGCCAAGCACGCTCTAAAAGGTCGGTATAGCGCCGCCGCGGTTTTTTTAAGCCGGTCCGTGGGATGTACTGCGCATGCCCTGGAGGTGGCGGGAGCCCAAGGCCGAGCCGACCGTCCCAAAGGCGTCCGTCGAGGCGGCCCCTTTGGCGCCGGCTCCTCCTGCCACGGATCCGGCTCCCCTCGTATCGCCCCCGGTCGTAAACCCGCCCGCCGCGTTCCGCGTTCGATTCCGAATTGATCGGGTGTTCTCCATCATGGGGAAGGCGTGCATGGTCGCAGGCACCGTCGAAGAGGGGGCTGTCCGACCTTCTACCCAGTTGAGGGTCGAGCCGGGGCCCGATTCCCCCACGGTGGCGAGCGTCGTGGACGTCGTCGAGGTGGCAACGAACCAGAAGACCCTGCCCGAAGCCGCGCAGGGCTCCACTCCCGGGCTGACCCTGCGCGGTGTCCCCGGTACCCCGGTCGCTCCGGGTTCGGTTATGGTACGCTGGAACCTAAGGAAGGGCGACTATCTCGTATCGCTCTAGCCTTCGTCTCCAGGGATGGGCCCGACCGGGGCTTCCTGCCCAACGCAGCGGCTCGAGCTGGATGAGGGGCACGCGCAGCCGATGACGGACCGCGAGGAACGCAGGACTCCACGGTGTTCAGCAGGGGTAGCTTGCCCATGACCAGGACCCGATCGAAATCCTCCCGTTTGGGACGCTCTAAAGGTCCCTTACCGACGCTCCGGGTACCGTCGAATCCCTCGTCGGACCTCCCGGCGAGCCGCGCCGACTTCGCGGACGACCACAGCCTCAAATAGCGCGGGATAGTGGCACGGCCTCGTCTGGGACTGTGGGGTAGCTTGGTCCATCCTTCGGGGTTCGGGACTCCGAGACGCCAGTTCAAA
>JASHWY010000046.1 GCA_030043835.1 Thermoplasmata archaeon | reverse complement strand
CGCACGAGATGTCCTCGACCTGGGTGTCGAGGATGAGCGCGTCGACCGGTCCGTACCCCACGAAGTCGCGGAGCACGTAGTAGATGATCCGCTCCTTCGAGAGCGGCGAGACGGTGATGTCACGGCTGCGGAAGTACTCCTCCGCCTCGCCGCGGAGGTACGCCCGCTTGTCGGCCGCGGAAAGGCTCCCCACGTCGCTCCCCACGATCCGGGTGAGGGTCGCTTTGAGGTGGTCGACGAGCTCCCGCTCGTGGGCCGAGAGCTGCGGCTCGATCACCTCGTAGAGGTACTCCTTGTTACGGTCGTTGTAGGTGACCCGGGAGTAGGAGTACGGTGGGTTCACCGCACCGACCTCGAGCTCGCGCATGGTGGGTTCGGGGAGCGGCGGCATGGCGGTGATGAACGTTCCCGGAACCGCGGTCGGGGTCTCGAGCGGGCGGGAGGGAGCGAGCGGGGCGGTCGCGTCCGCGCTCGGCGAGGGGCGCGGGATCTTGACGCGGAAGGTGCTCGATGCCATGGTCTCCCGATTAGCCCTGCACTCCTAGAGTTACCTGGGCGCCCGCGTAAAAGAGGGTTACGTAGTTCACGTATCCCGCCGTGCTGGTCCCGATCTCAAGCTGCACGATCGCCGTGTGCCCGTTGAGCGTCGAGCACGCGGAGAACGTCGGGGGAGTGGTCGAACCCGCATACGTGAGCGTGAAATCGGCTGCGGGGAGCCCGCTCTGCAGCATGACGCCGTTCAGGAACGAGTACCAGGCGCACGGGTACTGGGTCCCGATCTCGAAGGTAAAGTTGGTCGGGGTGTACGTCTTCGTGGAGGCGACGTACTCGCCGTTGGACGTGGTTTCCTGGCTGTAGCGGAGGGTCGTGTAGACCTCCTGCGACTGCTGGCCCACGACGCTCGTCGAGTTCCCGTAGAGCTGCAGGAAGCTCGTCGTCACCGTCGTGTTGCCCGCGTACGTGGTGACGTTAAGAGGGGGTGGGAAGGCCATGATCTGGTAGCCCCCGGACTGGCTCTGGACCACCCCGTCGTCCTCGAAGAAAAACGTCTCGGCCGTATAGTACCGGTTGGGGAGGGTCATCTGGAGGGTGCCGGTCTCGACCTCCTGGTAGTAGGGGTGACCGGTCCCGCCGGGACCGTAGCCGATCGTCACGTTGACGAAGTTACAGTGAGCGGAGCTCACCGGCTGGCCGACCATCCAGTTGGCCCCGCTGTCGTGCGCGGTGGCCGTGTAGAAGGGAACCGAGTAGGTGTTGGCGCCCACGGTGACGGACTGTGGCGCACAGTTAGCGGGGAGGAAAACGAGCGTTCCCTGCGTCGGAGCGGCGATGAGCGGAACGCTACCGGACGTGAGCGTGAACGGCGTGCCGAACGAGACGGGTCCGCCGATCGTGTACTGGAAGTCGAGGTTCGATTTGAGTTGGGCGAACGATGCGGCGGCCTGGGCCGTGAACTGGGATTCGTTATCGACCATCCAGAGCGGCACGTACTCGGTGAGAAAGATTCCGAAGAGGGCGAAGAAGACGAGGAGCGCGAGGAGCGTCCCGATGACCGCCACGACCCCGCGCTTCGAGCCCTTGAGCCGGCGGGCCCGGCGATAGCGGCGGCCGGCGCTCGAACTGTTCGCTCCCCCCATCAGACGGACCAATCTTGGGGCGAAACGCCCTAAGCGAACAAATTAGGCTGGCTTCGGGTATAAATACGTGCGGCAAAGAGGGGCCGGCGCGAGGAGAGCGCCGTCAACCTTTAGGCCGGTTACGCCTCCCCGACGGCGATGCCGCTCCGCGAGATCTCCCTCACCCTTCCCAACCGACCGGGAGCCCTCGCCGGCGTCGCCCGAGCGCTCGCGAAGGACCGGATCAATCTCGCGGCGATCGGGGTGGACTCGACCCCGTCGAAGGGTCGCGTGCGGCTCATCGTGAGCGACCCGGACCGGGCGATGCGAATCCTCGGAGAGGCCGGCTACGAGGCCGAGGTCCGAGAGATGCTCGCCGTTCGGCTCGAAGACCGCGCGGGGAGCTTCCTCCGCGTGCTCGAGACGCTCGCGAAAGCGAAGGTCAACATCCAGAGTGTCGCGATCCTCGTCACACGGGAGGGGAGCCAGCCGCTCGTCGCGCTCGGCGCCAACGACCTACCGAAGGCCCGTCGCCTCCTCAAAGAGGCGGGGTTCGCAAGCCAGCTCGCCGAGCGTCTCGTCACCAACTCGGACCTCCTCGCGACCGCGCCCACCATCCCGCCGGAATCGGTCGGTCTCCTGCTCTGAGGAGCGCGCGCACAAACCGTAAGAGCGCTCTGCCCTCCGGGGCCATATCGCGGTTGTGGTCTAGTGGTTAGGACGGTAGCTTCCCAAGCTACCTACTCGGGTTCGAATCCCGACAACCGCATTCCGGATCCTGAGGAGGCCTACTCGGCCGGGGCAAGCCAGAACTCGTTCCCGTCCGGGTCGAGGAACTTCGCGAGCCAGCCCCAGGGTCGCTTCTTCGCGGGCATCGAGAAGCGCACATGCTTTCGCTTGAGCCGAGCGACCGTCCGGGGGAACGGTTCGGTGGTCACGAGGAGGATGCCGGTGTTCCCCACCTCGGACTTCGGCGGCCTGCGACCCGTTCGACCTCCTATCTCGCAGAGGTGGAGGAGGA